>NZ_LT575483.1:2857515-3157515 GCF_900086705.1 Massilibacillus massiliensis
CAGTAGTTAAGCACTTAGAGGCCAAGGATACTTGGGTGGAAACGCCCTGGGAAAGTCGGTAGTTGCTGGTTAAATTGAAAGGCTCGGCTTAGGTCGAGTTTTTTTGTGTAAGAAAATAGATTCGAAGGAACAAGACAAACGAGAGTGCTGCAGATGCTAGGAAGGACGAGAACCTGAGCTGAGCAGTACTAATGTACGCGAAATGAAGGATCGCAGGAGTGACAACGCAGATGTGGTGCGCTCGTTTTGTCGGACTGATCTATAGGGATCGACCTGTTCCACTACCGAACACAGTAGTTAAGCCTATAAACGCCGAAAGTACTTGGGTGGAAACGCCCTGGGAGGATAGGTAGTTGCCGGTTAAGATGGAAAGCACTCACAAACGTGAGTGCTTTTTTGTTGTGTGAAAATTTCACATTTCAATTTTTAGACAGATTCTAAGAATTTATTCGTATATGAAAAAAGAGATCAATCGAATTTTGATCTCTTTTAATTTAATTTTTAGGAACTTTGTTCCCAATCTATAGAGAAAATATCGGCTAATTCATCTTCGCGAATAACACGGAGAATAGATGTATTTTTATAGTCACGTAAGTCCAAAATAAAATTAGATGAAATTAAGGTTTTATTTTGATTGGCGATGAGTTGCAGAACTGGTCTTAAGGTACAACCTTTTAGCGTATTGATTACGATTCCATATTGACCTGTACTAATTTGTACAGCGGTACCTATAGGATAAATTGCTACATTATCAAAAAAAAGTTTTAGCAGTACCGGATCAAAATGACTAGAGCCTTCTTCCATCATAATTTTATAGGCGATGTGTGGCAGACAAGACTTTTTGTAAGGACGGTCTGATGTCAGTGCATCATAAACATCGGCAATGGCAACAATACGAGCGTATTCGTGAATATTATTGCCGAAAAGTTCACGAGGATATCCGCTGCCATCATATTTTTCATGATGCTGAAAGGCTATATGCATCGGCACAACAGAAAACTTAGTTGTTTTCCTTAATAATTCAAAACCAATTTCTGAATGTTTTTTCATGATTTCAGATTCTTCGTCACTTAAAGCGCCGGGTTTGTTTAATATGCTTAACGGAATTTTGGTTTTCCCTATGTCATGTAGTAGAGCACCGAGTGCAAGTTCATCAAGTTTTTGCCTGGAATATTCACATAATAGTCCTAACATGACAGAAAGCACACAGACGTTTACTGAATGGGCGAAAGTATAATCATCATATCGGCGGATATCTGTCGCCTGGACTACATTATTAGGATTTAATAGTAATCCATTGATAATATCTTCCGTTGTATGAAGTATACTTTCTTCGTCTATTGTGCCTGTTAATTGGCATTTATGAAAGGTTTGAGAGACATTTCTAATTGTTGATATTCTAAGTTTTTCACCGATTACATCATCGTCAACGTCGTGATCATCAGGATATTTTATATTTAAATGAGGTATGGTTGTTTCTATATAAACACTAGGAATTTGTAATAATTCTAGTCGACGAATATAGGTATCAGTTAAAAGCATTCCTTTACTCAATAGTAGTTGACCATCCACGTCATAAATACTTCGTGCCATTTTCATACCGACTTTTAAATTTTCAGTAGATAGTTTTTGCATTTAACTAACATCCTTATACAAATTTCCAAAATTTAATACTTATTATGTCATTATATTATAAAGTATATTATTTTATCAAGAATTTATTGTTAATCGATGATTCTTACATAAAAAATAGAACATAGGTCATAATAAAATATAAATAAAGGCTTGTTTAGGTGACTGCGTAAAGTCCTTAAAATTTAGTCAGAATAGTTCAATGGTTCGTGGTTCATCTATTGCACGATATTAACATAGCAGTAGATGCGCAAGGGCCTTGACGAAATAAGTAGAAGAGGTGAGACGATGAAGTGGCAAAGGAAATCAAGTGTATTTTTGGTATTGTTGTTAAATATAGTTCTATTGATTACGATGCTTGGTTGTGATTTGGATCAAACACCTAAAATTCAATCAGAGCAAACTTCTGACTGGTTGAAAGGAATCGTCGATAATTTGAAGCCGCAAAAGAGAATTGTACTTGGGTATTATGAAAACCCATGGAAAGGCACCAATGATACGACTGGTTCATATCCTAGCTTAAAATCATTTTCTAGTAGTCTTTCAGCGGTCGGCCCTTTTTGGTATAAGATCGCAAAGGATGGAACAATTGAGTCTAAAGAGAGCAAAATGGTCTATGACAAAATGCATGAGTTGGGTTTAAAAGTATATCCTTTGATAACCAATAAAAGTGAAGCAACAGATGCCATTCTTGGTGACCCGGATATTAGAACAATCGCCACGGATAATATCGTAAAGTTAGTTAAAGATAATGGTTACGATGGGATAAACATTGATTTTGAGTTACTTGATCCGGAACATAGGCAAGATCTGACGGCTTTTATGGAAGAATTGTATCCGAAATTGAAAGCATTAAATAAAGTCGTGATTATTTCAGTTTTTCCACAGGTAGAGGTGCATGAGTCTGTATCGGGTGCGTATGATTATCCACAATTGGCAAAAAATACAGATTATGTTCAAATCATGACGTATGACAGGCATTGGTCGACTTCTGAACCAGGTGCGATTGCACCAATCGACTGGTACGAAAAAAATATTCAGTATGCGGTTGAAAATTGCGGTGGTGCGAACAAAGTCTTAGTTGGCGTTAGTGCATACGGATATAACTGGGATGCAAATAATAAGGGTGAGACAATCACATATGCGGATGCAATTGTTTTAGCAGAGGAAAAAGGTGCGGAGATACAATACGATGAAACTGCTGAAGCTCCTTATTTTAAATATGATGGTCATGAAGTTTGGTTCGAAAATGCAAGAAGTACGGCGGCTAAATTAAAGGTTGTTGCCAAATATAATCCTGGTGGTATTGCAATTTGGCGTTTAGGTCAGGAAGAACCGGGTATATGGCAAGAAATCAATCAAATTTTCCCTAAAATTTAATAAACAGAGTCTGCGTTTATTTAGCATTCTGATGAGAGCTAGAATACAGCTGAAAGGCTTAAAAAAACTGGATCACTTATTGGTGCTGCTTATAGATTATCAAAGCATTGAATAGGAAATGATATAATAAAAATTTGCAGTTTATGATCTAGATAATTTTTATTAAAATATTGACGAAATAAGTAAATATTTGATATACTAAGCAAAGCCCCAAAAGAAGGGGCTTTGTTTATTTTGTTATGTGGATGAAATTTTTAGAATAAAGGAGGTGCGCTTATTGGGTTCTTTGCAAGAACGCGTAAAGAAGCAGAGAAAAAATCGGAGTAGGCGTATACTCACTATAGTGCTGATTTTATTTATATTTATGGCTACTGTAGGGGCATCGTATTATTGGTTTGATTCGAGGTTTTTTGGAAATAAACGCAATGTTGACAGTGGAATGATGGTAGCACAAGATAAAATGAATATCATGATCATGGGTGTGGATAAAAGGGCCGATGATGTTGGTCGTTCAGATACATTGATGGTTGCAACTGTTGATCCAGGGAAAAAGGAAGCTTCTATCTTGTCTATACCGCGTGATACGCGGGTGAAAATAAGTGGTCATGGTTATGATAAAATCAATCATGCATACGCATTTGGCGGACATAATTTAACAAAAGATTCGGTTGAAAATTTATTGGGCGTGCCAATGGATTATTATATTTTAATTGATATTAAGGCTTTTACGCGGATTATTGATGCAATTGGTGGTGTCGATATTGACGTTGAGAAGCGGATGTATTATGAAGATCCTTATGACGACAGTGAAGGGCATCCGCTTGTAATTAATTTGCGTCCTGGTATGCAGCATATGAATGGTGAAACCGCGATTCAATATGTTCGCTATCGTGATGAAGAAGGCGATATTGGTCGTATTGCGCGGCAACAAAAGTTCATGAAGGCTGTTATGGATAAGGTTGTATCGCCAAGTATTATTACAAAATTACCGACCATCATTCAGGAAGTTAGTTCGGCAGTTGAGACGGATATGTCAGTTAGCAAGATGATTAGTTTAGTCAGTATTTTAAAGGATGCGAAAGATAAAGGGCTAAAAACGACAATGGTTCCAGGAAAGCCTGCCTATATTCAGGATATTAGTTATTGGCTTCCGGATGTAGTCGCTTTACGTCAAGGCTTGGCGCAATCTTTAGATATAAAAATGGATGATAAAATTGTGCGGGCGATGAAACAGGAAGCTGATGAATATGAAACTTCAATTCCAAAGGAAATGAAGGTTTTGGATACGCCGAAAGAGACTAAGAAAGAAGTAGAGCAGGATAAGAAGAAAGAGGAGCCAAAGAAAGACGACAAAACTGCAAAGGATAAAGATGCTGAAAAGAAATCTGCAAGTAAGACGCCGGAAACAATTCGTGTGGAAGTGGTCAACGCGAGTGGTGTTGATGGTGCTGGTGCAGAGGTTGCAGCAATCTTGAGGCGAAGAGGTTTTGTTGTAACAGGTGTCTCGACTTTGACTGCACCTTATAAAAATACCGTGATTCGAGCGAATACAGAAAATGAGGGTGTAGCCGATAAATTTAGCAGCCTGCCGTTTAAATATTCGCTGCAATCCGGCGGTGATGGAAGTCAGGCAACGGTGATTATTGGTAAAGACTATACGAAATAAAAAAATCCCGAGTTATACACAACGGCTTGTGTGTAACTCGGGACAGCTTGTAGATAAACTATGGACAGATAGGCAGCGGGCCGGTGAAAAGCACTCATCTGCGTCGTTACAGCAAGGTGCTGCTCGTCGACGTACAAAAGTACGACTCCTTCACAACTCCTTACTGCGCCTAGCATCTGAGCACTTTTCATCAACCGGCAACCTATCTTCGTACTGGTTTATAAGTGGAACGAATTTCGTTGGTTTCTAAGTTATCGACATAAATATATTATATGTCTACACTTTATCCCGAGTTATACACAAGAATTTGTGTGTAACTCGGGATTTTTGTGTATAAGGTAAGTCGTCCTGTAGTAGCATTTTATGAAATCTGGCATAAAATATTTTAACTTTAAGAAAGGAGGGCAATACCGTGGTTTTAACTTATGGTGTGAGTGTTATTTTAATATCCTTTGCAATCTTTGGGCTATGGTGTTTTTGTAAAGATATGTGGTCATGGTTTGTCGCGCCTTATATAGGAACAGTACCGAGTATCAGTTTTATCATTGTGGTGAAAAATATTGAACAAGATATTGAAGAAATGCTGCGACATCTTATGTTAGAAATTGAGGATGCTGATTTGATGTGTGATGTGATTGTATTAGATTGTAATTCAGAAGATTTGACGTATCCGATTATTGAACGATTAAGCAGAGAATTTGATCAAATTACTGCGCTGCATTCTTCTAAACTTGCAATTGCGGTAGAAGACGCACTTCCATATTGTACAGGAAACATTGTGCATGTGATTGATACGGTAAATAAGATTGATATTGTACATTTTCTTACGATTATTTGTTGGCTGGTTAAACAGGCAAGTGAAAAAATCGTAATGCCCAAACACGATATGTGACTCCAATTACTAAATAATTTATAAATTGGCTAGATGATTGACGAATAGATATTTCGCGAAACTTTCGAAAGTAAAATTCGGTTTGTTTGTGGCAAGAAAAGTAAAGTGTGCACGTTGGATATGTTCATGAACCGTTGTTATTTTCCAAAGGGCGCAGACTTCATGATCACCGGTAAGTTTTATACATGTACAATTCATTGCTTCGTGGACGGTTTTAATATGATGAAAATTGATGTAACCGCCAGTCGCATCTCCACTGATTTTTGGCTTTCTCATTTTTATTGGTACTAGTACCAGATCAGGGGCCAGTACTAGGGGATGCCAAAGTGTACATTTTGTAATCTGTTTCGTTTTATTTTTTAGGCTGGATAGATCGATAATTTGTCGGTTGGCTAAGTGACGAATGATGGTGGCAACTTTTAAAGATGTTATAATATGTGTACCATCTGTCAGATAAATCGATGTTTGATCGCCGTGTTTTGTGTATTGTGGAACAACTGCGGCGATTTTACTGTTGTCAGGCAATGTGTAAGTCAAATGAAAACCTCCTTTAAATTTCAAAAACAGAACGTATGTTCTTTTGTATTTATTAATATAGCAAAGATTTGAAAAAAAGGCAAGTGTGCGTAATTTTAAAAATTTGAAGGCTTCTGTTATAATGAGGATAAGGGCTTAGATATGAAAAACGAGTGTAAATCGTTTCTATAGAATTTTATCTTTTGAGGTGGATATATGGGTTTGTTACGTGTGAGCGGATTGAGTAAAGCATTTGGTATAGAGGAATTATTTCATGATGTTAGTTTTGATGTTTCGGGTGGGGACAAGGTTGGTTTTATTGGTGCGAATGGAACGGGAAAAAGTACGTTAATGCGCTGTTTGATGGGGCTGGAGGAAGTAGATAAAGGTCAGATTCATTTGTCTGAAACCGATACGATCGGGTATGTAGAGCAAGAAGCAAGTTTGGGAGATTGGACACTGCGTGAGGAGCTTAGCCGGGCGTTTGCTGATGTATTGAATTGGCAAGATGAGATGAAAGTTTTAGAAGAAAAAATTGCTGCGGAGAAAGATAAGACTGTGGTAGAAGCGCTGATGAAAATGTATGCTGCAGTTGTGGATAAATTTGAACGTGCGGGTGGTTATGATTATGAAAGTACAATAAGGAAGGTAGCCTTTGGATTAGGTTTTCATGAGGCAGATTTTGATCAACCGGTTCGTCATTTTTCTGGTGGACAACAGACGCGGATTTGCTTGGCAAAAGCATTAATTCGTCAACCGGATTTTCTGTTTTTAGACGAGCCTACAAATCATTTGGATATTGAAATGGTGGAATGGCTGGAAGAGTTTTTGATTGGGTATTCAGGTGGCGTATTGATTATTTCACATGACCGCTTTTTTCTGGATCGTGTTGCAAATCAAGTGATTGAACTGGAGAATAAAACGGTTACCGTTTATAGCGGCAATTATAGTCGGTTTACCAAAGTCAAAGCACAGCGTCTTGCTGCACTTGAGAGTGCATATGAAAAACAGCAGGTGCATATTCAGAAAACCGAAGAATATATTCGTCGCTATAAGGCGGGAATCAAGTCAAAACAGGCACGCGGACGGGAGAAACAGCTGAACCGGTTAGAACGGGTTGTTTTACCGCCCAATAGTGTCGGCTTTAATTTCTTTTCGTTTAATCCTCCCAGTGAATGTGCACAGCGTGTTGCTGAATTAGAAGAAGTCGCGGTTTCTTATGGCAGTCATGAAATTTTTCGGGATCTATCTCTGTTGGTTAGAAATGGGGATGGTGTTGCACTTGTTGGACCAAATGGTGCGGGGAAAACGACTTTGCTGAAATTATTGGTCGGTGAACTTGAAGGCAGCAGTGGAAAAATAAAGCTCGGCAGTCGAGTGAAGTTGGGGTATTTTTCTCAACAGCATGAAGGGCTGAATCTTGGAAATCGTTTATTGGACGAGTTGATGTATGCATATGATCTTACCGAGGAACGAGCACGGCATTATTTAGGTGCATTTTTGTTTCAAGGGGATGAGGTTTATAAAATTATTGGAGAGTTGAGTGGGGGCGAGAAATCACGGCTCGCTTTTCTGAAGCTCATGCTTACAGGGGCAAATTTTTTGGTTTTAGATGAACCAACCAATCATTTGGATATTCCGGCGAAAGAGGCTGTAGAGGAAGCTTTAATGGCTTTTCCGGGAACGTTTATCACAGTCTCGCATGATCGTTATTTTCTTGATAAAGTAACAAATTGTACATATGAGCTGGCAAATGGTAAATTAACAGAGTATAACGGCAGTTATAGTTATTATCATGCAAAGAAACTCGAGTTGAAAAAAGAAGCTGCAGAAGTTGAAAAGGAACAGGGAAAAAATGCAGTAGAAAAATCGCAGCCACAAAGAAAAATAAAGTCGCGAGAAGTAAAGCCGCAAGATCGTGCAAAACTTGCGCAAAAATATGAAGGCGAAATTGCGATGCTGGAATTAGAATTAAAAGGCATAGAGTTTCAATTGAATGATCCCGCAAGTCATGCGGATGCTATGCAAAGTCAGACGTTGGCAAGTGATTATGATCGAGTTTCAAAAGAACTTGCTGAAAAATATGATCTTTGGGCGCACTATAGTGAAGATATTGAATAAGTCTAAAAGAATAGATGAAACAAAAGCCGACTGGCGCACTGAGTTGCGCCGAGTCGGTTTTTGTTTTTTAAAAGGGCGGACTTTATAGTATAGCTAAGCGCTAATACGATAGAGAAGCCGGTTTCTCACCAAAAGGTGAGAGTAAATGAATATAGAAGATATGGTGGTACTTGCTCAGCAGGGCGATGCGGAGATTTTTTCGGATCTTTGTAAAAGATTTACAGGGCTTGTGAAGAAATCTGCGTCTCAAGCACATCTTAGACTGATTTATGAAGAAGCTGTTTCAGTAGGATATTTAGCACTTATTGAGGCGATTCAAAGTTTTAATCGCGATTTAAAGATAAGTTTTGCCGGATATGCACAGAGTAAAATAAAATTTGCAATGTGGAATTTGTTTAAGCGGGAGAGAAATCGCTGGCAGCATGAAGCCGCATTAGAGGCAGAGCAGGGGGAGGCCTATTCTTTGTTAGATAATCTGATGAGTGATATCGATATTGCAAAAGAAGTTGAGCTAAAATGTCTGGGAGAAGATTTGCTGCACGAAATGGAGCGGCTGCCTGCAAAGCAGAGACAAGCAATTTTGCTTACGCTTGTCTCTGGGATGAGTTTAACGGAAACGGCGAAACTTTTGGGGGTAACACCACAGGCGGTTTATAATTTAAAAAATCGTGGAATTGAGAAGGTACAGCGATTTATGTATAGATCGTGAATACATTTACAAGATGTATAAAATCGGATATAATAAACATATACTAAATAAACTAGAAACGTCCTGAGGAGAACAGGACGTTTCGGTTGAATGCATTAGGTGAACAACACTTTTAGGATAAGAGCTATCAGTGCTATTACCCTTACTAGTATCGCATCACCGATTGAACACGAAATGCGTAACTTCAAGGGGATCACCTCCTGTATTCAGTTTAAGGGCGTAGTGGGGACTACGCCCTTATTTGTATTATAACGCAATATTTCCATTTTTAGGACAGCTTTTTTATAGTTAAGAAATGTAAGTTGTAGCAGGACTTTTTGTGGAAAAATGGAATATAGATTTTTAAGAAGTAGAACATGAGTGCGGAGGATTGGTTTGTGGAAGCAGAGTGGGAAAAGCTAGAAGGCATCGTTGAGTCCATTGTTTTTGAAAATAGCGAAGGCAGTTTCACCGTATTTAGGCTTAGACCGGGGAAAGATAGAGCCTTGGTTAGTGTAACGGCGAATGCGCCGGCTCCTTTGGTTGGTGAACAGCTGGAACTGGAAGGCGCATGGATGCAGCATGCAAAGTTTGGCGAGCAATTCAAAGTCCAGTTTATGAAGCATGTTGCGCCTACAAGCTTGAGCGGAATTGAACGATTTTTGGCCTCAGGGGTGATTAAGGGTGTTGGACCGTCCATGGCAAAACGGTTAGTGGATAAGTTCGGCTTGGATACATTGGCGGTTATTGAAAGCAGCCCTAAACGGTTGCAGGAAATCAGCGGTATTGGGAAGAAAAAGGCCGCGGATATTCACGAAGCATACAGTGCGCAGGCGGAGCTTCGTGAAGTTATGCTGTTTTTGGAAACGCATGGAGTTTCTAGTGCTTACGCAGCAAAAATTTTTGCGAAGTACAGCTCTTTCTCAGTTGACGTGATGCAGACAGATCCTTATCGTTTAGCACGTGAAATTGATGGCATCGGGTTTCGGACTGCGGATCAGATTGCTGGATCCCTTGGGCTTGAAAAATTTTCAGCAGATCGTGTACATGCCGGACTTGATTTCGCACTTTTACAAATTGCCAATGCCGGTCATTGTTGCGTCCCGGAGCAAACTTTGATTATGCAGACAGCGAAGCTTATTGGTGTGAATTCGCAAGTGATTGCTGAAATATTGAAAGATTTATTGGCAAGGGAACAGTTTTGTACCGAGGATATTGCAGGAATGACATTGATTTACCCGCGTCATTTGTATTGTGCAGAGAAAAATGTTGCAAAGAAATTATTGTATTTAAAAGATAAAGCACGGCAGATTGCCAGTGAGGATGCAATGGAGCAGGTGCAGGAATGGGAAGAAACCAATGCGATCCGCCTTGCAGAAAAACAACGGCAGGCGGTGGCTGCTTCGTTAGAGCATGGCGTATTGGTTTTAACCGGCGGACCGGGGACAGGAAAAACTACAGTGGTGAAGGGGATCATTGCTGTGTTAGAGCAGCAGGGCCTGCAAATTTTGCTTGGTGCACCGACCGGACGCGCAGCGAAACGATTGAGTGAAGCTACAAGCAGAAAGGCTGCGACCGTGCATCGTTTATTGGAGTCTACAGGCGGAGAGGGCGGATTACAGGTCTTTGCCCGTGATGGTGATGAACCCTTAGAGGCTGATGTCGTAATTCTTGATGAAGTTTCCATGATGGATATTGTTTTGATGCATCACTTCCTAGAGGCAATTGCCAAAGGGTGTCGCGTTATTTTGGTAGGTGACGTGGATCAATTGCCGGCTGTAGGCCCGGGGTCAGTTTTAAAAGATATATTGCGTTCGGGAACGATTCCCGTTGTGCGGCTTACTGAGGTTTTCCGGCAGGCAGGCGAAAGTATGATTGTTATGAATGCGCATGCAATTCATCGGGGATTGTTGCCGGATTACAAAACGAGTGAAGATTTTCAATTTCGCGAAATTCAGGCAAGCGGAGAGGTTGCAGAAGCAATTGTATTTCTGTGCAAGCGTGAGCTAAAAGAATTAGGCTTCGATACGCAGCGAGATGTACAGGTTTTGTCACCGATGCATCGTTTAGATTGCGGTGTGGAGAATCTGAATAGATTATTGCAGGATGCTTTAAATCCTGCTGAAATAGATAAGCTGGCGATTGCGGGCGCTGGGCAAACATTTCGGCTTGGTGATAAGGTCATGCAAATTCGGAATAACTATACGAAAAATGTTTTTAATGGTGATATTGGTTTTATTGTGGATATTGATGGAGAGAAGACGAAAGTTGCTTATCCGGATAATGAGGCTACGTATGAAAAAAATGAGCTTGTTGAACTTCGGTTAGCTTATGCGATGAGTGTGCATAAAAGTCAAGGCAGTGAATATCCAATTGTGATTATGCCGTTGATTTCTGGGCATCATATCATGCTCCAGCGCAATTTATTGTATACTGCAGTCACCAGAGCGAAAGCACGTGTGATTTTACTTGGGACAAAAGCAGCACTTAATACTGCCATTATGAATGATCGTACACAGAAACGTTATTCATTGCTCGCAGAACGATTGCGGCAGGAAGTAGGCAGCTAAGAAATGCTAAAACGACTTTATCAAGCGGTCTTAGATACGCTTTTTCCTCCTAAATGCCCGATTTGTCATGCCTATCTGGATGTACATGACCAACCATGGTGTACGAGCTGCTTAAGCCAAGTTACAGCAAAACATTATGTTGCTTTAGATGTAAAAATAGTAAGAGATTTGGAATCTTGTTTGGTGCTTTGTCATTATCGACAGGGAATCAAGCAAATGATCCATGGAATAAAGTATGGTAAAAAGCTGTATCTGATCAAACCGTTGATTTGGCTTTTACAAAATGCGTCTCTGCTGACTGCTATACCAGAGATAGATTTTGTTGTACCTGTTCCATTGCACAAAGAACGGTTTAAAGAACGCGGTTTTAATCAAACGGAAAAAATTTTTAGACCTTGGGCGATCGGAGCGGGTTTGGTATGGCAAGAGATACTGCAAAGAAAAAAATCTACGCTGAATCAATATAAGTTGACGATTGCAGAGCGAAAGAAAAATGTGGAAGACGCGTTTACGCTCATCGCTACATGTGAAATTCAAGGCAAAACGATTTTACTCGTCGATGATATTTTTACGACGGGGGCGACAATGCATGCATGTGCAAAAGTTTTAAAGCATGCCGGAGCAAAGCGGGTAATTGGGCTCACTATTGCGAGTGATGCTTAAGAAATTGGAAATGATTAAAAATTTTCTTTGAAATTTTTGTTTGTGCAATTATAATAGAGGTAATGAGACATGTTGGTGTGTGGAGAGGGAGTGGCAAAGATGAATTTGGGAAATTGTCCGGAATGCGGAAAATTATATGTGAAAACAGCGGTAGGCATGTGTTTGGATTGTTATAAGCTAGAAGAAGAAAATGAAAAGATCGTGGCGGAGTATGTACGTGACCATCCTAGATCTTCTGTTGAAGCAATACATAAGGCGACTGGCGTAAAAGAAAAAACCATTTTTCGTATGATCAAGAATGGCCGATTTATGGATATATCCGAAATTTCGTACCCTTGTGAAAGCTGTGGAAGCCCGATTTATGAAGGTCGTTTATGCGATAAGTGTAATGCGAATTTTTTGAATCAAGTAAAAGAATCAGAATCTGCACGTTTCACAAAAGCAAAAGAAGAGGAAGAACGTCGTCGTGGTGGTATGTATACAAAAAATATGGTGAGATAGGACCGCGACTTAGTAAAAATCATGTTTTGCAGCTGAAAAAGGCGTATAATAAAGATAATAAAAGAATAAAGAAGTATTTACGAGCATTTGAAGTAAATTTAATGAAAAGCGAGGATTAATATCCTTGCTTTTTTTTTCGATACTATATAAAGAATAAGAAAATGCCAAGAGGCGGGTGTAAGATCATGATTATTAAGAATAATGTGCAAAGTATTTTAACGGCGTATGGTGATAATAAAACTGTTAAAAACATGCAAACTGAAAATAAAACAGCAGGTACAGCAAAATTAGACGAGGTTGTTTTGTCTTCACAAGCACAGGAATTCAGCCAAGTTTTACAAAAGGCACAGAGCATGTCTGATGTTAGGGCTGATAGAGTGAATCAAGTATCTATGCAAATTGATGCGGGTACTTATGCTGTAAATGCAGCGGCGATTGCAGAGAAAATGTTGAATATCAGATATTAGTAACTTAGATGGAAGGGAATTTTAATCCATGTGGAAAGAACTGATTTCCGTTTTAATGAAGATTTTGGATGTATATAAACAGCTATTGATTTTAAGTAATGAAAAACGTATGGTCATTGTAAAAGTACAGATGAAAGAACTCGAAAAGATTGTGGGACAAGAACAGGGCATGATTGCGGCAATCGGTAAATTGGAGCAACAGCGTGAAGCTGCGCTTACAGCATTATTAGCCGAAGAAAATATTTCCGCACCAAATCAGCATTTGCTCGATTTGGTCATGTTTTGCGATGAAAAAACAGGCAATAAGATCACAGAACTTCATCAACAGTTCAAAGAAACGTTAGGGGCACTTGACGAAAATAACAAGATGAATAATCATTTGCTGACGCAAGCATTATCTGTGGTGAATTATAATTTGAATCTATTGTCAGAGACGAGTGTCGGTCCGACTTATGCGCAGCAGGGAAGAGAACAAGTTTCTAGTGTAAAACGGTTTGACTATAAGGCGTAATGAAAGGAAGCATATTGAATGAAACAATTAACGGTGATTTTAAAAATGCAAAGTACGCTTTATGGACAATTGCTTCAATTAAGCAAACAGCAAACAGAAAAATTGGTTGCAAATGATGCGATAGAGGTACAAAAAGCTGCAAAAGAGATAGAAAAAATTATGCAGCAGTTATCTAAGCTGGAGATACAGCGTCAAGAGAGTATAACTGCATGCAGAGCGGCTTATAAAATGAGTGAGAATCTTACCCTTAGACAGCTGATTGAAAAGATTCCAAATCATACCGAAGATAAAGAAAATGCGGTACATCTTGTAATTGATTTAGAAGAAAAGACAGCAGAACTGAAGGAATATATCAATCAAAATAAGATTTTACTCGAAAAGGCGATGCAGTTTATTGATTTTAATGTGAATCTGATAACGAGTACGTCGGCTGGAACAACATATGCAGCGAAAGGGCAGGAAGGTACTGCCGTGAGTAAAAGAAAAATGTTTGACCAATCAATATGAAGAAATGAGAGTGATGATATATGCGATCTACATTTGCAGGCTTAAATACAATGGTTCGCGGATTGATGACCGGTCAATTGCAATTGGATACAGTCGGGCATAATATTACGAATGCAAATACTGAACAATACTCAAGACAAAGGGTCGAGACTATTGCTACACCATCTCAAACAATCTACAATTCTTATGGAACTGTTCAAATTGGAACAGGGGTTGACGCACCAGCGATCAATAGATTACGTGATGTATATGCGGATCGACAATATTGGCAGGAACAATCCAGTACGAAGTATTATACTGCACAACAATTGAATTATGATAAAGTTGAGACAATATTTGATGAAAGCACTGATTCAGGGTTGCAAACTGTGTTAAATAATTTTGAAGGAATTTGGGGAACTTTGTCTGGCAGTAAAGCGAGTGATTATAGTACGCGTGTTCAAGTTCGTGAGTACGGCAAGGACTTAGCAACCAAAATTACTAGTGATGTTGAAAAATTCCAAGATTTAATTGAGGACAATAATAGTTCTATTGAACTGAAAGTTGAAAGTGTAAATCAATTAACGAGTTCAATCTATCTTTTGAACAAAAAAATTGTACAACAAGAGGCCACTGGTGGGATGGCAAATGATCTTCGGGATAGCCGTGATCTATTAGTGGATAAATTATCTGCTTTAATTAATATCGAAGTTACTGAGAAGGATAATGGTAGTTACTCGATTACTTCAAATGGCAATACTTTGGCCGATGGTGATGGTTCTATGGAACTTGCAACGAAAGTGTCTTCGAACAGCAATTATGGGGTACGAGACATTGAAATTGTTGTGAAGAAGACTGGAACAAGTTTTAATCCTACAGGCGGAGAGCTGAAAGGGTTACAAGACTCCAATATTGCAAATAAGGATTATATAGAAAGTCTAGGTACGATGACAGCATATCTATTGTCTACCTTTAATGATCAGCATAAAGCTGGCTATGGAATCGATAATGATGAAACAACGGGGACAAATTTCTTTGGTGTAAATGGTAAAAATTACAGCTCATTAGCTTATAACCAAACTACAAAAACTTGGGAGATGAATGGTGCTACAGTAGATTTACAAGATCTTTTTAGTGAGTTTACTGTAAATGATGTATTTTATCAAAGCGGCGGTACAGATTTAATTGCAGCCAAATCGGCTAAAACTCCATCTTCAGGTGGTTCGTCTAACGGGGAAGATACAGCAGGCGGCGCGAATGCTACTTTGCTGAAAAATTTAATTGGTAGTACAAGCAGCGATAAACTGAATAATACAACCTTAAAAGCGTATTACATTGGTATACTTGGTAAACTTGGGGTGGATGCATCCGCAGTCGACCGGAAAATGATGACACAAGAAACTGTCATGACGCAAATTGAAAATTTAAGGCAAGAAACTATGGGCGTAAACACCAATGAAGAATTAACCAATATGATTAAATTCCAACAGGGATACAGTGCAGCCTCAAGATGTTTGACGACAATGGATGAAATGTTAGATAAATTAATTAATAGTACTGGAACAGTAGGAAGGTAAGGTGAAGTAATCAATGCGTGTTAGTAGTGGAATGATGACGAATAATTATCTGAGACAACTGAATAATCAATACAAACAGCAGTCCGATTTAATGGAGCAATCGGATGGTAGCAGAATTCATCGTCCGTCAGATGACCCTGTGGCTTTTGTAAAAACAATGACGTATAAAAGTAGTTTGGATCAAAATGAACAAAATCAAGATAGTGCAAATACTGCATTATCCTGGATGAAAACGACGGATAATACAATGGTGGCAATGACCGATATTCTAAAAAGCATTGTAGAAAAAACAACTGCTGCTGCGAATGGTACGAATACTGAAAAAGATACGGCTGCAACTGGTGAAGAAATTGAAAAACTAATTGAAGAGCTAGTCTCGCAAGCGAATACGCAGTTAGGTGATCAATATATTTTTTCTGGACAAGCGGATAAAACGAAACCATATACTACGGAAACTATTGAAAATAAAGCAGATATTAAGACATTAGATGATGCACAGACAGCGGCTTTTGGAACGAAAGAAATGCTGGTTATGACGGATAGTGACAGCAATACATATTATTTAGATACAGCCAGTGGAAATTTATATAGTAAGGATTATGTAGATAAAGGATATAAAAAGACTCTAACAGATAATTCTACAGCTACAAAGGCAGATCAGAAAGCAGCAGTGCAAGGAAATAAAGTTGGTACATTAGACGGTTTTAATGCTGCGACTTTATTCACAAATGAAACAAATGGCGGCGTGGGGGCTACTTTCAATGTAAAAGGACAGCTTAATACTGCGAATTCTTTTACATCAACAATGAATGGAACATCGACAGCGCTTACTTTTTCAACAAGTGATAAAACAGTAGCGGTTTATGCCGGTGATAATGTCAAAATATCTGTACCAATTCAGAGTGGTGTGGCGAATACACCACGAAATGATAGTGTGAATTCTACTGGCGTCGATGTCTTCGGAACGGATCTGTTTAATGGCAATGGAACGGAATTGATTAATAATTTATATGAAATTGCTAGAAAGATGAAAAATGGAGATACTGATTGGCTATCATCGGATGGGATTACACTTGCAAATGATGCGCATAACCAAGTCCTTAATGCAGAAACTGAAGTAGCAGCGCGTTATAGCTCTTATGATTTATCCAAAACAACGATGGAAAATCAAAATACGCAGATTCAAACCGATATTACCAATACAAGTGCTACGGATGTTGCAAAATTGATCGTACAGCTAAAAACAACACAAACCTTGTACAATATGTCGTTGCAGGTTGGTAGTAATATATTACCATTGTCATTAGCAGATTATTTAAGATAAAAAGGGCTGATTCCAAATGAAGGTACTTAATATAAGATCGCAGCAGCCGCAAATAGGGATGCAAACAACCAAGGGAAAGCTTGAGATGGATGCGCCGCAAGCAGAACTTGATATAAAAAATGCAAAAGTGGATATTAAACTGAACACTACTTCAGATAAGTTAGAAATCGATCAATATCCCTCTCGAGCGTCTTATGGGGTAATCTCGATTGCGGATAGCAGTTTACAAGAAAGCAGGAAAGCGCAGCAAAAGGCGCAAGAAGGAATTGCTAAAATTGTGCAAGAAGGTAATCAATTCTTTAGCAAAAGTGCTAGCAAAGTTATAGCAAGACGTGAAAAATCAAAGCTTTTTGCTAGGCAAGTCGAAATGAAAGTGCAATTATGTCAGGTAGCTGCGCCTAGCATAAAATATACGCCGGGTACTATTGAAATTAAGCCTGAACTCACTCCAGTAAAACTAAAAGTAGACAAAAAAGAAATAGATTTCAACTATACACCCGCAAAGGTCAATATCTATTTAAAGCAAAAAGGAGAAGTACGTATGTGGGTAAGTGAAAAATATGATATATATGCCTGAAAGGTGGTTAGAGTGTGCAAGTTAATACAAGAAAGTTTGGTGTGCTTGAAATTGATGAAAAGGATATTGTCACATTCGAGCATGGATTGCCTGGTTTTTTAGATGCGCATAAATTTATTATGCTTCCATATGAAAAAGACAGCCCGTTTCTATATTTACAATCGGTAGAAGAAGATTACTTAGCTTTTCTTATGACAAGTCCGTTTCTATTTTTCGATGATTATGAGTTTGTTATGGATGAAGTCAATATGAATGAGTTAGGTGTAAAATCTGAAGAAGATATTGCTGTTTACACTATGATTACAGCTTCTAACAATGAGGCGGATAAAATTACAGCAAATTTGGTTGCTCCTATCGTCGTGAATATTCATACAAGGCAAGCAAAACAGATCGTATTGGAAAAAAGCCGATATCAAACAAAACACAGGATTGTTCCTGCAGACGTTTCCGATAAAGGAGGCGAGTCTTGATATGTTAGCTCTTACACGAAAACCTGGGCAAGATATTATGATCGGCGATAATATTGTGATCCATATCGTTGATGTGCAAGGAGATAATGTACGGATTGGCATAGAGGCACCGAAAGAAATAAAAATTTTTCGCGGTGAACTTTATCAGGCGATTGTAGCTGAGAATAAATCGGCATTGGGTGCAGTATCGGTGCAAAATTTAGACTTAACGAAAGTCTTGCCTAAGAATGATAAAAAATAGTAAGTCACATATTACTTATGTGAAGTAATATGTGAAAGCTCTATTATAATTATGGATATATTTTTTCATTATCATAAAGGAATGAGATTAAGATTCTATGGAGGGATTTAGTCATGATTGATACGATGAGTCGATTGAATAGTGCCGGGGACTTCGGTGCGAATTATAACTTTGATCAGTCACAAAATATCAAAACGGCTGGTGCAATAGCAGAAAATGAAAATCATAATTCAGTAACTTCACAATTTGCAAATTCGATTAGTCGAAATTTGCAGTCGGTAGAATTAGATGCAGAAAATGAAGAAAATAAAAACAAAAAAATCACAAAAGAAGAAGTTTCCCAGATTACTGAACAATTGAATGAATTAGCAGATAAAATGAATGTGAATATTAAGTTTAAATATTACGAGAAATTGGATCGGTTGACCACGCAAATTATAGAAAAAAAGACGAATAAGGTTTTAAAAGAATTTCCACCGCAAGAAATGATCAAAGTTTTGACCAAGATTCACGATTGGATTGGAATTATGCTAGATAAAAAAATATAGGGGTGAGAAAAATGTCACAAGTTAAAGGAATAACCATTAGTAACTCAGGACTTGATATCGATACTTTAGTTAAAAATTCTGTTGCAACCTATCAAAATAAATACGACGCAGCTTATAAGAAAAAGATTACCGCAGAATGGACCAAAACGGCTTATGCAGATATTTATAGCGCGGTATCTACATTTCGCGATGGAACAGCATATGATTTTCGCTGGTTAGCCGCAACTACATCACATGCAGTAACAAGTGGCGATAGTAGTGTTGTTACTGCGTCGGCAAATGGTGATGCAATTAATATGTCGCATGATGTAAAAGTAAATAAAATTGCAAAAAATGCAAGTTTGCAATCCATGACAAGTATTACGCGCGCAGCGAGCAGTTCGTCAGCTACCAGTATAAAATTGGCCGATATAGCGGGAATTGAAATAACCGATGCGAATAAAGAATCAGAGGAGATCGCAATTAGTTTTGATGTGCAAGATAGTGCTGATTCTACCCAAAAGCATACCGTTTCTTATACCTACAAAGATTTGCAGAATAAAACTTTAAATAATTTTGCTTCTGATATAAAAAAGTTAGGCCTAAATATCACCGCGAGTTATGATTCTGCCAACGATAATATGAGTATCTATAATAACAAATCTGGTATAGATAATGTTATAAAAATTACAGCCAATACTGCAGCAGATAATACTTCTACAACAGTTAGTGAAGATACAAATACATTATTGACAAATCTGAATTTAGGTTCTTATACTTCGGGAACGTTAACTGCTGTTGATACGACTGCTTTAGCTAGTGGGAATATTAAAGGCGAAAACGCATCCATTACGATTGATGGCCGTGAGTACACAAGTTCTTCTAATGTGGTTGTTTCTAATGGTGTTACCTATACAGCACTTAAAGAAAGCACGTCATCGACGTCGGTTACTATTTCTACTGATACAGAAGCCTTGGTTAAATCTGTACAAAAATTCGTTGATAGTTATAATGAACTTCTTGATAAATTAAATACGCAGCTTCATGCTACGAAGTATAGTGCCTATGGTGCACTAACCACCGAAGAAGAAGAAAACATGAGCGATAAGCAGGTCGAGAAATGGGAAGAAAAAGCTAAATCAGGCTTGCTGAAAAATGATTCAATTATTTCAAATATCGTTAGTGAAATGCGTAATGCATTAGCACAAAAAGTGGAAGGTTTAACAGGCAATTACACAACCGCGGCTAGTCTTGGTATTGCGACAGCAAAAAGTGGTACAGCCTGGAAAGAATATGGAAAGCTGCATCTTGATGAAAAGAAACTTAGAGCAGCGATTGCTGAAGATCCTGATGTTGTAAATAAAATATTTGCATCGGATAACACAAATCTCAGTACAACAGACATCAGCACACAAGGGGTTTCGAATCGTTTATATAATATAATGAAAGATGGCATGGAGAACATATCAAAGAAAGCAGGGACAACTGCGAGTTATAGTAATGACTATAGCAGTACATTGGGAAAGCAGTTAACCGATATGGATGCCAGTCTTAAATTGTTATTAAGAAGATTACAAGATAAAGAGAATTACTATTATACAAAATATAATAAAATGGAAAGTGCGATTGGTTCTTTAGATAGTTCAATTAGCTCGCTAACATCTATGCTAGGCTAATGAATCAATCAAAAGGAGATTTAAGGATGTATCATAATAATGCCGCCGCACGCAGTGCTGAAACCTATCGTACCCAGCAAGTACTCACAGCAACTCCAGCAGAACTTACTTTAATGCTGTATAATGGCGCAATTAAATTTACGAATGAGGCAATGAAAGCATTGCAAGCTAAAAAATATGAACAGGCAAATGCAAGTTCGTTAAAAGTACAAAATATTGTTTCTGAGTTTATGGTTACCTTAAAAATGGACTATGATTTTTCTGCAGATTGGTTAAATCTTTATGAATACATAAAGACTTGCTTGGTAGAAGGCAATTTACATAATGATATTGCCAAATTGGAAGAAGCAAAAGAATTGCTTACGGAACTTCGAGATACCTGGCGAGAAGCGATGAAGCTTGATAAAATCAATAAAGTCGGTGAACAGGCATGAGTGCGGTCGTGCAAAACCAACAATTTTCGGAAGAACAGTTGTGGCAAAAATATGAAATACTGACTGAGGAAATGGGTAAATTTCTAGACCAGGATGATACGGATACTTTTTTAGAATTAATTGATCAACGTGTTTTTATTGAAAAACAAATTATACAGCTAGAGGATAAAGTATTCATTAAAACTACTAAAGGCAAGCAATTACTAAAAAAAATGATTGAATTAAATAAAAGCTTGCGTCCAAAATGTCAGCGGTGGTTAAATCAAAGCCGAAATCAGCGGAATATCAGTCGTGCTTATGAATCCCTAGGCTTTGAGAACAGTGGTTTTAATTGGGATAAACAATTTTAAAAACCTATAAAAAATATTTGAAAATTTTTTCAAAAAACACTTAAGTTCTACAAAAATCTTACGATATATACAATAGAGAGTTAAATAGTGACATTTTCTGAGCGATCGGCAGAAAGTGCTACTATATACTTTATAGTAATTAGGTATAGGATGCCTAAATTAAAATGATCTGAAAATCAAGGAGGAAATACAATGAGTTTAGTAGTAAAAAACAATTTATCCGCATTAAATACGTTAAACATTATGAATTCCAATAGTTCAGCATTGAACAAAAGCATGAAAAAGGTATCTTCCGGTATGAAAATCAACGGCGCAGCTGACGATGCTTCCGGATACCAAATTTCCGAAAGAATGAGAGTGCAAATCCGTTCTTTGGATCAAGCAAATGCTAATACACAAAACGGTTCTTCTTTACTTAAAACTGCTGAAGGTGCTGTAAGCTCCACAGTAGAAATCCTTAAAACTCTAAAAGAAAAAGTTTTGAATGCTGCAAATGGCACAAACACTGAAAGTGAATTATCAGCTATTCAATCGGAACTTGATCAATCCATTGACCAAATCAATGACAATGCTAATGTTACTTTTAATGGTAAAAGTTTAGTAAATGGTTCTATGAACAGCGAAGTTAAAAGTGCGACTAATAATGTATTCACAAATAACAAATTGCATAAGGATACAGCTGCTGGCAGCGTACTTACTACAATAACTGATCGTAGTGGGAATAGTTTGGGAATTGTTTCTGGCGACCATATTTCAGTTTCTTACACTATAAACGGAAAAACTGTAACTTCTACATTAACTGTTGGAACAAGTACAAGCTTGCAAAGTGTGGCAGATTTAATGAGTTCAAAAGGCACTTTAAAAGCAGCGACAAGCGTAATTGGAATGGATAAAAACGGATATACTGTAAATACTGTAGACAGTTCAAATGTGATTAGCATTACAGCAGCTTCTGCAGGTGTTGAAGGCGCAATTGCAGGCTTTACAATTAATGTTACAGACAGAAATAATAACGTGAAAAAGAATGTAATCGAAAAATTAGATGCTTTCTCCGAGTCTATCGCAGCAGAAAATGGATCTGGCGATAATTCATTGAAACTGCAAGTAGGTACAAAATCCAATCAAACAATTACGGTTGCTTTTGCAGATATGGGCGCAAAAGCTCTTGGATTACAAGGTTCCACAGCAGATGGTGATGTTAATCTTGATGTAACTACACAAGAACGTGCAACTGCTGCAATCAACGTACTTGACTCTGCAATACAAAGAGCGTTGAATCAACAAACAAAAATCGGTGCTGCACAAAGTCGTTTAGAATACACTTCACAGAACTTAACAACTTCCAGTGAAAATGTAACAAACGCTGAATCAACAATTCGCGATGCTGACATGGCGAAAGAAATGATGACATATCAGAAAAATAATATCTTAAAACAAGCTTCTCAAGCTATGCTTGCTCAAGCTAACCAGAATGGTCAAGGCGTATTAAGCTTATTACAATAATCTTGTAATCTATTGACTATATGGAAAAAGGAGGATGGGTGTGTAGATAGCCATCCTCCTTTTCTTATATTGTGGGATGAAATTATTGTTTAAAGGTGAATAAAATAGTCGAAAGTAGGTTGTTCATTTTTAAAGAATGATTTATTGTTTTATAGAAAGGTTGCATAAAAATGAAAATTTCTGCTTGTGTAGTTGCAAAAAATGAAGAAGAAAATCTTCGTGTTTGTTTAGATTGTATAAAAGATATTGTGGATGAAATGATTGTTGTAGATACTGGCTCTACTGACCAGACAATTGCAGTCGCAAAAAAGTATGGTGCACAAGTTTATCGATATGAGTGGCAGGATGATTTCGCATTGGCGAAAAATTTTGCTTTAGATAAGGCTGGAGGAGATTGGATTATTTTTCTCGATGCCGATGAGTATTTTACCGCCGAAACAGTCGAAAATGTTCTAGATGTAATTGAAAAACATCAACATGAATGCGATGGATTTCTAACACAAATGGTGAATATTGATGTGGATCAAGAAAATAAAATCATGGATCAGTTTTTTACAGTGAGAATTTTTCGTAATGATTTGAATATGCGTTTTGTAGGGAAAGTACATGAGCAGATTCATAATTTGACAGGAAGAAAAAATGCTTGGTATAAAGTTAATGCAGACGAAATTCAATTATACCATACGGGATATTCCGGTCATATCATTCGGCAAAAATGTGAGCGGAATTTAAACCTTTTGCTTGCACAATTGCAGGGAAACGAGGAAGACATTAATCTTTATCGTTATTTGGCGGATACGTATTACGGATTGGATGCATATGAACAAGCGATAAAATACGCAAGATTAGACCTTACTACCGGGAAAAAGGAACTAGCTTATGCTAGCCGTTCTTATCGTATATTAGTCAATGCACTTGGGCGTATACAGGCAGATTTCAAGGAAATTGAAGCGGCGATTCAACAAGCGATTACAACTTTTCCGGAATTGCCGGATTTCTATGCAGAGTATGCTTTATTATTCTTTAAATATGGCGATTATGATCGAGCTTTAGAACTTATGCAAGAAGCAATCCGATTAAATGAAACTTATGATGCGATTGAAACCAGTTTATTTCAAAATAATTTCAAGTTAACAAATTCCTTACTTGGATTGATCTATGAGAAGAAAAATGCTGTTTCAAATTCGATAGAATCTTATGAGCAAGTATTACGAGAAGCTAGATATGAGACGGGGATTTTTATCGCTTTATTTAAGCTTATTTTTAGAGAAGAACCTGTTTATGTGATTGCTTTTCTTAATCAGATATACGATAAAACTAAAATAGAAGACTTAGATTTTTTAATTCGAAATATAAGCACTGTTACAAAAGGAAAAATACTCGCATATTATTTGCAAGCGAAACAAAAATTGCAGAAAACTAAGAACGTTGATCTATTGGAACTTGAATGTGCAAAACGGTACACAGCTATACAAAATATTGTAACAGAAGAATTAACAGGAAAAATTAATTTTATGAGTTGTGCGGCGATTTTACAGAACAATTTTAAGCAAGTAACTACTGATATTGATTTCTTACCAGATACACATAGAAACGTAGTTTTGCGGTTTTATGGAAAAAAAGACAGTTTAACAGCAAAGAATTTTGATGCTTATCAGGAGATTTTGTTAGAAATAATGCGTGCAGCTGAAGATGAAATATTAAATAAATATTGCGCATGTGCAAAAGATTTTGAGTTGATTCATATTCTTGCAATAGCTAAAATTCTTAATCGTAATTTATGTTTCTTACAAGCCGTTTCTTTATATGAATTTGCTTTAACGTATGATATTACTGAAGGCATCGTACCGATTTTATATGATACGGCTTATTGCTATTATAAATTGGGCTACTATGAATTTGCGATAAAATATTTTGAAAAAGCTTTGACGTTTGGCTATAAAAAAGACAATGAGATGACATCGTTTATGATGTGGAGTGAAGAAAATTTAATGATAAGAGAAAGTGAGGTGAAAGGTTAATGAAGATTTCCGCTTGTATCATAGCGAAAAATGAAGAATACAATATCGGTAAATGCTTGAAAAGTATGAAGCCGATTGTTGATGAGCTGATTGTTGTGGATACGGGATCTACTGATCAGACGTTGGAAGTTGCGCGGTCTTATGGTGCGAAAGTATATGCCTATACTTGGAAAAATGATTTTGCAAAGGCGAAAAATTATGCAATTGAGCAGGCAAAGGGAGATTGGATCATTTTTCTTGATGCAGATGAATATTTTTCGGAAGATACAGTTAAAAATGTTCGCTCGTATATTGAAAAATTGCATTTGAATAAAAAATGTCATGCGATCTGCGTTAGAATCATTAATATTGATGTTGACCAAGATAATAGGGAACTGTCATCTTTTGTAAATTTGCGGATTTTTCGGAATGCACCTCATTTTCGTTATCGTTACGAACTTCATGAAGAATTATATAATACGAAAGGTCGACTGGAAATCTTTATCTTATCAGATGTGATTGAAGTCTATCATACAGGATATTCCTCTCATATTGTTGAAAAAAAACTCGAACGAAATCTAGCAATTATTCAAGAAGAAGTAAAAAAACACGGTGAAAGTCCGCGGTATTATCGGTATTTGTGTGATTGTTATCATGGACTACAGAAATATGACGAGGCTGTGAAATACGGTAGATTGCACATCCAATCTAATATTTCATCTATTGCCAATGAAAGTACAGTCTATACGAAAGTGATTGATTCTTTAATCAGGAGTAATGCAGAACCGAGTGAAATTAAGAATGAAATTGAACAGACGATTCAAATTTTCCCTAGTATTCCTGATTTTTATGCGCTATATGGGAGATATTTATGTGAGCAAAAAGAGTATGAAGCATCGATCCAATATTTTCTCAAAGCTTTAGAAATTAACAAGAAGAAGGATATTTATGAAGCGGATAGTTTTCATGGTAAATTAACAAATTTATACTGTGCTTTAGGAGAATTATTCTTTCTAAAAAATCAATATGATAAGGCTGTACAGTACTATTGTGAATCTTTAATAGCGTATAAATATAATGCATCGGCGTTACAACGATTGTATTTTTTAATTTGCCGATATGAGTCTATAGAAATCATCAGCATTTTAAACCGAGTTTATGCCAGAACAAAGCGTGATATAAAATTTATTGTCGATAATTTACAACACTATCGCATGAATAAGGTTTTTGTTTACTATAGTAATATTTTAAACCAGGAATTTTCTGTTGCATCTGAATATATGTGGCAAAATCAGATGATTGGGCTAAAAAACTATGCAAAGCTTTACGAGAAAAGTGCGGATGGATTATCTGAACGAATGTTGTTATTGGCGGTGACTTTGATTGTGAGTGATGATGAAAGCAAAGTCAATCAGTATAAAATGATTTTACCCAATCGATATGAAAGTATTATTATAAGATTTTATGATGAAACCGTGCAGTTGGATGAAAATAATTTTGAGGGATATAAAGAAATTTTGCAGGAATTATGCACGCTTGATACAGAACGATTGGATCATTATATTTCGTGTGGTGAAGACTTTGGAAAAGAAAAAAAAGTTGAAATCGCACAAATTCTAACTGATCATAGTTTTTACAAGCAAGCCTTGAGACTTTACCAATCCTTATTTGATAATGATAAGACGAAATATGATATAGCTAAAAAAATAGGATATTGCTATTATAAACAATTTATGTATAAAGAGGCTATGGTATATTTTGAACAAGCGATTGAAAATGGCTGCAAGGATCAAGAAATAGTACAGTTGTATAAATGGAGTAGAGAAAAATAAATTAATCAGTTAATTTTCCATGACGTTAAATTGAAAAATGAATTGGTTAGAAAGTAGTATGGAAAATTTGGATTGGAAAATAGTGACTACGAGGAAGGAATAACTATATGAGTAATAGAGATTCGGAAAAAATACTACGCCAACAAGCAATTGACGCAGCGATAAAATATTATGAATATAAGCATAAAACTAAGAAAACGTTTGAAGAAGGCGATCATATTTCTTATGGTGGTCGTTTTTTTGATGAGAAAGAAATAAGTAATTTGGTAGATTCGGCTTTAGATTTTTGGCTGACTACGGGACGTTATGCAACAAAGTTTGAACAAGAATTTGCTACGTTTTTAGGAGTAAGGCACTGTTCATTAACAAATTCAGGATCATCAGCCAATCTTTTAGCTTTTATGGCTTTAACTTCATATAAATTGGGTGAGCGTAGAGTAAAAAAAAGAGATGAAGTAATTACTGTTGCCGCAGGTTTTCCTACAACAGTTGCACCAATTTTGCAATATGGGGCTATTCCTGTTTTTGTGGATGTAGCCTTACCTAGCTATAATATAGATGTAAGTAAGTTAGAGGAAGCGTTAACTAATAGAACTAAAGCAGTCATGATTGCACATACATTAGGCAATCCGTTTGATTTGCAAGCGGTAAAGTCGTTTTGTGATAAGCATGACTTATGGTTGATTGAGGATAATTGCGATGCATTAGGCAGTAAGTATTTTATTGATGGTGAGTGGAAATATACAGGAACAATAGGTCATATTGGAACATCAAGTTTTTATCCACCGCATCATATTACCATGGGGGAAGGTGGTGCTGTGTATACAAATGATACTATGCTAAAGAGATTAGTGGAATCCTTTCGCGACTGGGGCAGGGATTGTTGGTGTCAGTCTGGTCATGATG
The DNA here is from genome assembly GCF_900086705.1 of Massilibacillus massiliensis. Lineage (NCBI taxonomy): Bacteria > Bacillati > Bacillota > Negativicutes > Selenomonadales > Sporomusaceae > Anaerosinus > Anaerosinus massiliensis. The sequence continues at coordinate 2,885,026 of NZ_LT575483.1, forward strand.
ATACTTGCCAGCATCGTTTTACACAGCAATTTGGTGAATTGCCATTGGGATATGATCACAAATATGTTTATTCACATTTAGGCTATAATTTAAAAGTTACTGATATGCAAGCGGCAATTGGGTGTGCGCAACTAGAAAAACTACCAGAGTTTATTGAAACCAGACGCAAAAATTGGCAATATCTTCGTGAAAATTTAAAAGTTTTTAAAGATGTACTTTTATTACCAGAACCACAAAAAAATTCACAACCAAGCTGGTTTGGATTTTTGATTACGGTAAGAGCGAAAGCCAAGTTTACTCGTGATGAAATTGTACAATATTTGGAGAAAAATAAAATACAAACAAGAATGCTTTTTGCAGGAAATTTAATTAAACATCCTTGTTTTGATGAAATGCGTATAAATGGACAAGGGTATCGTGTGGTTGGATCTTTAGAAAATACGGATAGAATTATGAATCATACTTTTTGGATTGGCGTTTATCCAGGAATTACAATAGGAAAATTAAACTATATGCTTGAAAAGATTAAAGAGTTTTGTGAAAAATATAATTTTTGAAATATAAGAGGATTAGCGATGACGGAAAAAGAATATTTGGATTATATTAGTGAAATTCGAAAGAAAATTGCATTGGATGATGAACAGAAACTTAGAGAAGCTGAAAAAGACTTAGAAAAACTTAAAGATATATATCCTTATCGCTTAGTTTATCTTTTTGCAAGGATCGAACTTATGCTAAAAAAAGGATATGCGAGAAAAATGCTGATTAATTTTCTTGAAGGTATTGATCAGGAATACTATTATCATGAAGAATTGGTTGATTATTGCCAAGTGTTTAAAGAAGTGTTACCTGATGAAGATGTATTGGGAAAGAAAAAATATGAATTTTTGAATGCTTTATACGATCAAAATATGGATGTAAGCATGTATTATCGAAGTTTACTACAAGCTCGAGAAGAATTTTTAGTTGATATTTTTAATACAAAAAAAATAAAAGCGTTAGCAGAGCAATACTATATTACTCGAAATGCATATATATATTTTTTATTGATGATGTTCTGGTGTAAAGAAGAAAATAAATGGAGTGAGTACGAAGCCTATATCCAAGAAGATGTATTAGAATTACCTAATATAGGATATCTGCTAGAGCGGATAACAGATAAAGTCGCACAGACTTTTATTGTAGTTGTAAATACAATAGAAAATGAAAAAGACTACAAAGTTGTAGCACAAGTTCTGCAACGATTAGGCCATCAAGTTATTTTTGGGGGACTCCCTTTTTCCTACCCAGTTGATAATCATGTAAATATAGAAGATACATTAGCGATTAGCATTGAAAATATCGGGGAGAAAGAAGGAATTAAAATTTTTTATCCAATAGAGCTTATAAAAATGGGTAAATCTATTGGAAATAATAGGAGTCTTGTTATTGAATATATAACAAAAAAAATGAATTCTAATCATCTTGCGATACTCTGCTGTGATGATGATTTAATGGATGAGTTACAATTATGCTCAAATTTGTGTAAAAATACACAACGTTTATCAAAACGGATGCCGGAAGTGCTAAACAAAAATATGTCATATGGTTGGACTGGTGATTATTTAGCATATATTAGCCAAATTCATCACTTTAATGCATATGAGAAGATTAATCAATCCGCAAAATATGATTTTTCTATTGTTATACCAGCCAGAAATTCGGCGAAAACACTTCGTCATACTTTACGAACATGTTTAGAGCAGCGATTTGAGGGAACTTATGAAGTTGTTTTAAGTGATAATTCAAGTGATGGCAATACAGAAGTTTATGATTTGTATCAGGAATTAAATGATATGAGAATTAAATATTTTAAGACACCAAGAAATTTGAGTTTAACTAAAAGTTTTGAATATGCTTTTTTGCAGACAAAAGGGGAATTTGTATTTTCAATTGGTTCGGATGATGGTGTTTTGCCATGGGCGTTAAAAAGTTTACAGGATATATTGGGGAAAAATACGCAAGATGATATTTTAGTATGGGCCAGAGGATTTTATGCTTGGCCAGGATTTAATGGTAATCAGCAAAATCAGTTTTGCATTCCCGGGTCCTATATAAAATCTAATCTGGAAATAGCAAGATTTGATTCAAGGGAATTTTTAGATAATATCATAAAAGAACCTGTGAACTATATGTATACTATGCCTAATTTATATATTAACTCTGGATATAGAAGAAGATATCTGCAAAAAATGTTAAAAAAAACAGGGCGTCTTTGGGATGGATGTTGTCAGGATATTTATATGGGAGTTGTAAATTTGGTTATAAATGATACTATCCCATATTTAATGTATCCTATAACTATTGCTGGGATGTCTAGTCTGTCCATAGGTGCTACAGATGCTGCTACATTAAAAGAAGTGGAAGCCGTAAGCGGCAAAGTAAAGAAGAGTAAGTTAGAAAATCAATATAGTTGTTACGTTTTTAATAAGTTAGAATTTATTTTTCCTAATTTTACGGATGCGGATGTGTTAATCGCTGTTTATGCAAGTTTATTACGGCTAATAGGAATGAATTGCGTATCAATAAAAGTATTGAATAAGGTGAATTGGCAAGAATTTTATTATGAAATGGGGAAAAAAATACCCTTAAATGATATTTTCATTGAACAGAAATTAGGTATGTTACAGTATGCAGCAGAGCAAATTGGAACTCCGGTAGCAGGCTGTGTAAAAGAGGAAATTTGCCAATCGTTGTATAGTTTGCAGCCTTTAATAAAATCTTCAGAACGAATTTATCAAGTCGGCTTTAAAAAAGATGGAGGATTGGTTTTGGATGCTAGTGAATTTGGTGTAAAAGATATTTATGGTGCGACCAAACTTTTTGCAAAAATCACTGGGTTATAAATATAGTTTAAAGATAAAAGTAATATGTAGAATAGAAATATTAAAAAAATAGTTCTGTTGAAAGATGATTTTGATGAAATAGTTGAAGATTTTAAATAAATGGGCGTAAATACTGATAAGTATCTTAATACGGTTCGAAGAGGTGATTTTATGAAAAGCGTGATTGTTACTGGTGCAAGTGGATTTTTGGGCTATCACTTAGTAAGTGCGCTGCAAAAAGATAATGTGTTTGTATATGCAGTGGTGCGTCCAAAATCAAAAACTAAGGAACGACTAGCAAATTTTAAAAATATAAAAATTCTTGAAATTGATATGAATAATATTACTGAAATAGAGCAAAGGCATCTAAATGATTGTGAGTGTTTTTATCATCTTGCTTGGGAAGGTGGGCGTAATGATTTCTTCGCACAAAATAAAAATATCGAATACACATTGGCTGCGTTAGAGATTGCTAAGAATATAGGGTGTAAAAGATTTATTTGCACAGGATCGCAGGCGGAGTATGGATTGTGTAATGAAATTATTACGGAAGAAATTTTGCCTAAACCTAATACTGCATATGGTAGTGCGAAACTGGCAACATGTCATTTAACAAAAATTCGAGCTGAACAAGTAGGCATAGAATGGGTATGGGTAAGGGTGTTTAGTATATATGGAAAGTATGATGGAGTAGATTGCTTGATTCCATATTTAATTCATTCTTTAGAGAATGAAGAAACTCCTAAATTGACGGAATGTCTTCAAAATTGGGATTATTTATATGCTCCGGATGCTGCAAATGCATTGATTTCTTTAAGGCAGAAAGGACATTCTGGAGAAATTTATAATCTTGCTAGTGGTGATGTACATCCGCTTCGATTTTTTGTTGAAGAAATATATAAAAATTTTGTTTCTCATAAAGAAGCGTTTTTTGGAAAAGAAAATCGAATGATTGTTTCTTTACGTCCATCAATAAAAAAAATCCAGGGACATACAGGATGGAAGCCTCAAACAAGCTTCTTGGATGGAATTGGCGATATGATAGAAAAAAGATGATTTTGTAGATTGAATTGCAAATAAAAATAGTGATGTTTATTTAGTGTTTGAGGGAGCGGATAGAATTTGTTTAATAATAAAGCAATATTGATTACCGGCGGTACTGGGTCTTTTGGAAATAATATGACAAAATATTTGTTGGAAAATTATGATGTAAGAAAAATTGTTATTTATTCAAGGGATGAGTTTAAACAGTGGCAAATGGCAGAAAGATTCAAAGCAGATAAAGAAAAACTACGTTTTTTTGTAGGAGATGTACGAGATGGTGATCGTTTATTTAGAGCTTTTCATGAAATTGATTATGTAATTCATGCTGCTGCTATGAAACAAGTGCCAGCATGTGAATATAATCCTAGTGAAGCCATAAAAACTAATATTAATGGGGCTCAAAACGTTATTGATGCAGCAATTGATTGTGAGGTGAAAAAAGTAGTTGCTTTATCTACAGATAAAGCAGTTAACCCAATTAATTTGTATGGTGGGACGAAGCTGGTTTCTGATAAATTGTTTATTGCAGCTAATGCTTATTCACGTGGTAGAGAAACATGCTTCTCTGTTGTACGTTATGGAAATGTTGCTGGTAGTAGAGGTTCTGTTATTCCATTTTTCAGAAGTCAATTGGAAGCAGGAAAGACAGTATTACCAATCACAGATTATAGAATGACAAGATTTTGGATTAGTCTCAACCAAGGTGTTGAATTAGTAGTCAAAGCTTTTAGAGAAAGTGTAGGTGGAGAGACTTACATATCAAAGATACCATCATTTAGGATTGTTGATTTGGCAAAGGCGATAGGTGGAGACAATATTGAAGTAGAAGAAGTTGGAATAAGAGACGGGGAAAAGATTCATGAAGTGATGATTACGGAGTACGATTCACCGCATACGTATGAATATGATCAGCATTACATTATTTATACCAATGATTATTGGTGGAATCGCGAAAGAATTAGAAACATTACTGGGAAGAAAGTTGGAGCTGGATTTGAGTATAATTCTGGACAAAATACAGTCTGGTTGACTATTGAACAATTGAGAGTACTATTAAAAGAAGTTTAATATAGGGAATGAGTGAAATGATATTTTATGGCAAACAAAAGATTAATCAAGAAGATATAGATGCAGTTATTAAAGTTTTGCAGTCTGATTGGTTGACACAGGGTCCTGATATAGAAATGTTTGAAAAAAAAGTAGCAGAGTATTGTGGGGCTAAATATGCTGTGGCAGTTACAAATGCTACTTCGGCATTACATATTGCTTGTTTAGCAACAGGTGTGGGGCGGAACGATGTAGTTTGGACCAGCCCTAATACTTTCGTTGCTTCTGCAAATTGTGCTAGGTATTGTGGTGCTGAGGTTGATTTTGTTGACATTGATGACAATACTTATAATATGAGTATTAAAAAACTTGCAGAGAAATTAGAAAATGGCGATATTTTACCGAAAGTTGTTATTACAGTACATTTTTCAGGACAATCCTGTCAAATGGATGAAATCTACAGACTATCTCAAAAATATAAATTTATGGTCATTGAAGATGCTTCACATGCCATAGGTGGAACCTATAAGGACATGAAAGTTGGTTCGTGTAAGTATTCAGATATGGTGGTATTTAGTTTTCATCCAGTGAAAATTATAACTACTGCCGAAGGCGGGATGGTACTTACAAACAATAAAAAATTGTACGATAAATTAATATTATATCGTAGTCATGGAATTACCAAGGAACGTAATCAATTAACAAAAGAACAGGATAATCCATGGTATTATGAACAAATGGATTTAGGTTTTAATTATCGTATGACAGATTTGCAGGCTGCGCTTGGTATAAGTCAAATGAATAAACTAGATGAATTTGTTGCTAAAAGACGATATTTAGCAGAACGATATGATCAATTATTGCAAGGGTTACCGCTTAAGTTGCCGTATCAAGATGAAGCTACAAAATCATCTTGGCATATTTATGTAGTTAGATTGAAATTAGATAAAGTAAAAGTGGATAAAAAAGAGATTTTTGCACGGATGAAAGAGAGAGGGATTGTACTTAATTTACATTATATCCCTGTTCATACGCAACCGTATTATCGGAACTTAGGTTTTAGAGTTGGAAATTTCCCAATTAGTGAGCAATATTATGAAGAAGCGTTTACATTGCCGCTTTATTATGATTTAACGGATGAAGAACAAAATTATATTGTAGAATGTTTAACTGAGATTTTACAATAATATTTTAAAAATGGCGTTTAGGTAGGATGAATTTTATGAAATTATCGGATTATGTAGTAAATTTTTTAGAAAATTATGGTGTGAAAGACGTGTTTTTACTTTCCGGCGGCGGAATTATGCATCTTTTAAATTCATTAGCAGAGAATGAAAAAATAGAAAAATATTACAATTTGCATGAGCAGGGTTCAGGATTTTGTGCAGATGCCTATGCACAGTATTCTAATAAATTAGGTGTTTGTTTTGCTACTACAGGTCCAGGGGCAACAAATGTAGTTACGGCACTAGCATCAGCATATATTGATTCTACGCCAATGCTTGTTATTTCGGGGCAAGTAAAAACGTCAGATATTACTACTACTCCCGAAGTTCGTCAGACTGGAGCACAGGAAGTAGGCATTATACCAATCGTTGAATCTGTTACCAAATATGCTGTGACGATAATAGATGAGTCTGAAATACGATATCATTTAGAAAAGGCTGTTTATTTGGCAAAACATGGACGTCCAGGCCCTGTGTGGATTGATATTCCGCTTGATATTCAAGCCAAAGAGATTGAACCAGAAAAACTAAAAAGTTTTTCTCCAACAGTTCATCGTGAAGAAGCTGTAATTGAATCAGAAGATATTGAAGAAATTTATCAATTGTTACAGAAAGCGAAACGTCCGTGTATTTTGGGAGGAACAGGAATTGTTTTGGCAAATGCTACGGAGCATTTTTCGCAGATGGTAAATATGTTAAAAGTTCCGGCAGTTACTTCGCGGCGAGTTAAACGACTGTTTCATAAAGAAAACGGGAGATATTATTATGGAAGCGTTGGTGCAGTTGCTCCAAGATATGCAAATTATGTATTACAAAACTCTGATTTATTAATTGTAATTGGTAGTGGATTACGCTATTATATTACGGCTTATAATGAACAAGCATTTGCACCAAAGGCAAAGAAGGTTATTGTTAATATTCAACAGGCAGAAATTGATAAATTGCGTATGTCAGTTGAGAAATCAATCATATGTGATGCAAAATCCTTTATTCAAGAACTTATGGAATATGCTTCTAAACAAGTAGAGTCTACGAAGCATTATGAAAAGTGGATTACGTATTGTGATGCAATGAGGAATAGATATCCGGCGGAAAAAGAAATTATTCCTCATGATGATGGATTGCCGGATGGTTATCTAGTTTCACAGGCAGTTGATCGGTATTCAAAGGAAGATGAGGTCTATGTTGCATCTCCCTCTGCATATGCCTATACTTACAATATCTATCAATTGAGAGGGCAGCAGGAATATATTTGCCCATTGGGATTGGGGAGTATGGGAACGGCTTTGCCTGCTGCAATAGGGGCTTGTATTGCTTCAGGAAGACGCAGAACAATCGTGGGCGAGGGCGATGGCAGCTTGCAACATAATATTCAGGAACTTGCGTTACTCAAACAATATCAGCTGCCAATTAAAATATTTATTGATAATAATGATGGATATCGACAGATTTATACTATGCAGAAATCGCATTTTTCGGGCAGATTTGCGGGATGTAATCCAGAAAGTGGCATTACATTTCCAGAATTAAAAACAATTGCTGATGCCTATAAAATTAAGTATTACTGCATTAAAAGTGTGCAGGATGTAGATAAAGAAGTAAAAAAGGCTTTAGCAGATGATGAGCCAGCAATTATTGAAATTTTTAGTTCTCCACAGGTAGAATTTGTGCCAATTATAAAAAGTAGAATTGGCGTAAATGGTGAAATGCTTTCTTCGCGGCTTGAAGATTTATATCCTTTTTTACTAGAAGAAGAGCAGAAGGATAATATGAAAATCTCAGATTCATAGTATTGTAGGAATCTTATAATGCTAGAGTAAATTATTGGAGAAGGATGTTAATGAAACACATAGCTTTCCGTGTGGATTCTTCCGCGCAAATGGGAACAGGACATTTGATGCGCTGTTTGACTTTGGCTGATATTTTAAAACAAGAAGCAGTGATTACTTTTATTTCAAGAGATTTACAGGGAAATCTAAATCACTTGGTTAGGGAGAAGGGATATTGTCTTTTACAATTGCCGAGTGTAGAACGGAATGAAGAATTGCAGGGCTATGAGCAATGGTTAACCGTTACTGGTAAAGTGGATGCTGAGCAGACCAAAACACTGCTCGGTGAAACAGTTTCTGATTGTATGGTTATTGATCATTATGCTATAGATGAAACATGGGAGCGTATTTTGCGCCCCTATGCGAAAAAAATTATGGTAATAGACGATTTGGCAAATCGAAAGCATAATTGTGATATTTTATTGGATCAAAATTATTATTGTGATATGAATAATCGCTATAATCGATTAGTACCACCTGAATGTAAATTATTGTTAGGTCCACAGTATGCCTTATTACGTCAAGAATTTTATGATGCACGTAATAAAATGCATGTTCGTGATGGTGTTATAAAAAATATACTCGTGTTTTTCGGTGGTAGTGATTTGACCAATGAAACAATGAAAGCGCTGAAAGCAATTGAAAAATTGAAAAGAAAAGATATTGCGGTGAACGTTGTTGTTGGCGGAAGCAATCAGCATAAAGGTGAAGTGGAATTGTTCTGTCGACAATACGAAAACATGTATTGTTATTGTCAGGTAAATAATATGGCAGATTTGATGAATAGAGCAGACTTAGCAATAGGTGCTGGTGGTACGACAACATGGGAAAGATGGTTTCTTGGTTTGCCAGCAATTGTGATTGCGATTGCAGAGAATCAAGTGAAAATTTGTGAGGATTGTGATCAAGCAGGTATTATCAAATATTTAGGATATTCAAGTAGTATAGTCGTTGAAAATATACGATATACTTTAGAAAAATTGATTTGTGAAAATGAAATGAAAAATATTATAGAACGATTAAATGATTTTAAATGTGATTTTAATGACAAGTTCTTTGATGAATATTTTAAAAATATTGAGGGATAGATTCATGTTTAAACTAATGCCAATTGATGAGCAAAATTTAAAATTGATTTTGCAATGGCGGAATGCCAAACGTATAAGAGAATGTATGGTTAATGATGAAGTGATTACATGGCAAGAACATCTTCAATGGTTTGAAAATTTAAAGACGCGAAATGATAGAGAAGTTTTAGCTTTTCTTGTGGAAAATAGACCTGTAGGAATTGTATCATTTATTGATATTGATAGAATGCATCATCATTGTCATTGGGGATTTTATATTGGGGAAGAGAATGCTCCAAAAGGCTGTGGGACAATAATGGCTTATTATGCGTTGTCTTATGCATTTGAGAAATATAAAGTTCATAAAATTAATAGTGAAGTAATTGATTATAATGTAAAGAGTATTAATTATCATAGAAGCTTAGGATTTGAGCAAAATGGAAAGATGCTAGATGAACTTTTTCGAGAAGATAAGTATATTGATTTAGTACTATTTACTTTATTTAAAGAAAAATGGAATCAAATAAAGGAAAATGTTTATCGAAAAGGGTTAGAAAAGATAGGGATTGATAAATTTGAAAATACAAAGTAGAACAAAACCTTTTATTATTGCAGAAATGTCAGGAAACCATAATCAATCTTTAGAACGAGCTTTGAAAATTGTAGAATTGGCTGCAAAAAGTGGCGTGGATGCGTTAAAAATTCAAACTTATACAGCGGATACAATGACTTTAGATATTAATGAAAGAGAGTTTTTTATTAAAGATAAAAATAGTTTATGGGAAGGCGCTTCTTTATATAATTTATACCAGAAGGCATATACACCGTGGGAATGGCATGAGCCGATATTTCAGCGGTGTAAAGAACTTGGGATCATTGGGTTTAGTACACCTTTTGATTCGACATCAGTGGAGTTTCTTGAAAGCTTAGATGTACCATTTTATAAAATTGCTTCTTTTGAAAATGTTGATTTGCCACTAATTAAGAAGGTTTCGCAAACTGGTAAGCCGATTATTGCTTCGACAGGGATGGCTTCGTTAGCTGAACTTGATGATTTGGTACAAACAGCAAGAGTAAATGGTTGTACAGATTTGATATTACTGAAATGTACAAGCAGTTATCCATCAACACCAGCAGGAACAAATTTATTAACAATTCCACATATGAAACAGCTCTTTAATTGTAATGTTGGATTATCCGATCATACTTTAGGTATAGGAGCGGCAGTTGCAAGTATTGCATTAGGAGCAACGGTCATAGAAAAACATTTTACAATTTCACGTGCAAATGGAGGCGTAGATTCTGCATTCTCATTAGAGCCAGCAGAAATGAAAATGTTGGTTGAAGAAGCGAATCGTGCTTATGAAGCTATGGGACAAGTACATTATGGCATTAGTGAACAGGAAAAAAAATCTTTACAATTTAGACGTAGCTTATATATTGTGGAAGATATGAGAAATGGTGATGTGATTACGGAGAAGAATATGCGGGCGATTCGACCAGGCCTAGGGCTGAGCCCGAAATATTATGATGCTTTTTATGGAAAGCGAGTATGTAGAAATGTAAAAAAAGGAACTCCTGTACAATGGGATCTTATTTAATTTAGGAGAGAATGTGTATGTTGGAAAATGAGTTAATTGTTTTTTATATAGATGACTTTCAGCGACAAAGCTATTGGCCTAATTATATTTTAGGAAGACCTGATTATAAGAATTATGGTGGGTATGATAGAAAAAATGTGTATTATCCGGCTGTTTTACAGGGAAGACATGACTATATTGTAAATTATGCTTTAGAAAAAGGACTTTTTGATAAATACAGATTTGTTTTAGTTGTGGATGGTAAAAGTGATATTTCAAATCAAAAAATAGATGAGATTTTTGGTGATTTAAATAAAACAGGCGCAGATATGATGGTTCCATTATCTAACTACGGCAGAGAAATACAGACAAAAGCAATGCAAAATCAATTTTCAGAATATGCATACTTACATTTGGATTGTTTTTTGATTAGAACTGAGATTTTAAAAAAAATAAATGGTTTCGAAAGAAAGTTTTGCCATGTAACTTTTCCGGAGATGTATTTGGATACTTATTACACAACCTTACCTAATTATGATATGAGTTTTTGTCTGAATTTGTGGCAAAATGGTTATAAAATTGTTTTGAACGAAAAATTGAAAATTACTTTTGCAGAAAAAGAACAGCGTATTTATTCTCCAATTCAGGAATCAGGCGGAAAAGATGCCATATGGTATTATCATCATTTACTTGTAGATGATGTAAAAAACTGCGGAGAAGGATTGGAAAATATCGGTGTTTTATTAAAAGAAAAAGTTGTTCATGATTTCCCTGAACCAGAAATTGACATAGGGGTTTTTTCGACAGATGAGAACAAGAAACTTATATTGATTGTTTTGCCGCTTCTTATGGCACATGGCAAAGCAGGCATATCATTAGAAAATTGTCTGTCTATTACCAATATATATGGCTTGTTTTTTAAAGAATTATCTAAAAAAGGATATGTTGTAAAACCTATACAATATGATTTGCTAGAACAGGCGAAAGCTATTTTATTTATGTGGGATTCGGGGGATATTTTCTTTGTTTCGCATAGAGTTTATGAAAATCTTTACGTTGAAAAATGGAAAAAAATAGTTTGTAAGACGAATAATCAAAAAAAAGCAATATTATGTGTATCAAGTGAGCCGGCTTTTGTAACACCTAATCATTACAAAAAAGAAAGTCATCAAGAATTCTTATTTTGTTTGACGGGCAATCAAGACTGGATAGATAATCAAAAATATTTTTATCAGCCTGGAATTATTGACTTTTATTTCAATTTTAAGAAAAGATATGATTTTAAGGATAAAAAATTGTGTGGATTTGCGGGTGGAGGATTTTTTCGTGAATTGCGAGATAAACGTTGTCTATATCCGGAAAGATTAGCTCTTATTACTTATTTTGATCAATATCATAGTGATGAGTTTGAATTTTATGGCGCACGATGGTCAAAAGAAAAATTTAAGAGTTATAGAGGTTTTGCCGATGATAGAATTGAGACGCTTGCAAAATTTAAATTTGTAATCAGCATTCCTAATTATATACATAAAAGTACAGAGTTTTTTGATCCGAGAATATTTGACGCAATGGTTGCTGGCAGTGTTCCTATTTATTTTGGTTGTCCAGATATTAAAGATGTTGTGCCGGAAGGAACTTTTATTGATTTGAGAGATTTTCCAAGTTGTGATGATTTGTATAATTTTATCAGTACAATGGATGAAGCAGATTATAATACTTATTTAATGAATATAGAAAAATTTTTAAAATCTGATCAAGCGAAAAAGTATTCTATAGAAAATTATACCGATTGCTTGGTTAAAGTTATAGAATATATTAAATAAGCGAAAGAGGCTATTTTTTGATTAGTCTAAAGAAAGAAGAAATTTTGTAGAGGGTTTATTTGATGAAAATTACTTGAGTTAAGATATGATCAAGCCTTAAGCAATTTGGTAATATGTCAAGACCATAATTGAAATGTTTTTGCTAGAAAAGGGCAACTTGAATAGACCTACGGTTTTTCAAAGAAAAAACGTAAGCTGGACGAAACATATAGATTACCTACTCTTTTCCGGAGAGTAGAGTTGGTTTTTGTCCAGCAGGCCAAAAAGCATACGTAAAAATTTACGGGAAGTCAACGCGAGTGCTCTTTTATGTTGATGATTTCTAGTTTCAACATATTTTTTATTATAGAAACTTTTGTATTCAGGACAGTTCCTTATGACACTGCCAGTAGCTTCGATGATGTAGTAGCGCAGGTAACGGTTTCCCGACTTACTCATCCTTTTATCTTCTGCTTCAAATTCACCAGACTGGTTATCATTCCAGACAATACCACAGTATTTGGCAAGAGCATTAGAATTTTGAAAAGCTTTAATAGAGCCGAGTTCGGCAAGGATACCAGCAGAGTAGACTTTACCAATTCCAGGGATGGAATTTAGAACTGTATACTCATTGGGGTTTAAGCCTTGAACAGTTTGAAGTATGGCTTTATCAATCGCATTGAGTTCTTTTTCAAAAGAACTGATGCAGTTAAAAGAAGAAGCAATAGAAATGGTTAATGGTTCGTAAAGACATTTATCCAGCCTGTATGAATTACGGGCAGCAGCTTGAAGAAGCTTAGCAGTTTCATCAGGATCAACAATGCGACCGCGACTTTTGGAGTTGACGAAAGCAACGAGTTGTTCGACAGATGAATTTACAAGATCTTCATTGGTTGTAAATTCAGTCAAAATAGCTTCAGCAGTAGCACTATATTTGTTTGAAAAAGGATGTTCGTCTTTATGGAGCAAAGCATACTCACTGAATTTCAGAAAGATGTTATTTAACATGTATGTTTTCTCTCGAGCAATACATTCGGTGATATGTAAACGATGTCTAGAAAGACGCTGAAGAGCTAAATACTGGGAACCGCGCCAGGGTTTAATAGAAATACGTCCAACCCGAGCATAATCAGCAATAACGAAAGAATCAATACCATCATTCTTACCTAAGTCGTTAAAAGATTTTTTATAGTTTTTAACTTCCTTTGGATTAAGGCAATAAACATGTACAGAGAAAGGAGCAAGTTTATCACTGGCAGAAAGATAGTTGGCGATATGAACACCATAAAAACTGGTAGACTCCATAGCGATAATGAGGAACTTGAACTGGTGGTTATTAGCTAAAACATCAACAATCATTGATTCAAGAAGTTGTGCGCCATCAAGAGAATTAGGAACCGGTTGCATCTTTATGAAATAGTCCTGATGGAAATCAAGTGCAGAAACAACATTAATACGGGATTCAATATCAATCCCAACAAAAAGCGTTGATAGGTAATCGATTTTCTTCACGGAAATCACCACCTTTCAAAATAAAATAAAGAATGTAATCATGGATGATCCCAGATCACTACGCCACCCTAAACCTCGCGTTATTAGCATTGTCTGGCAGAAATACCCTGCGGGTGGCTAGATACCAGAATGCAGCATTTGTGTAATAAGTCTTGGCGTAGCGTTAGGGCTGCATGCTTTTTGGGCAATAACATAAAGTTTTGCAGGGAGAGTGAAGCAGTAACCACAGCTACAGTTCTTATGAACAAAGTATAGCATCTGGGGCCATGATTATAAAAACTTATTAGTTATGTAGGTATCTAAGATTCAATACCTATATCATAAAAAAATAAGTCTATAGCCTCTATAGGAGGTCTATAAACTTATAATACGAGGGGGAGTAGTAATGAAGTTGTGTTCTAAAATTTTTGTTTTAGATATTGAAAATATGATCGGTAAAGCTATTGTCAGAGTGTTAACTAAAAATGGTTACCAAAATATTCTTGCACCGAATAGTGAAGCGCTTGATTTATTAAATAGTGCAGAGGTTTTTGAGTATTACATAAAAAATAAGCCGGATTATGTATTTTGTTTTGCTGGACCGCATGGTGGAATTGCCGTAAATCAAGAAAAACCGGCAGAATTTATTTCACAAAATTTGATGGTTCAACATAATGTTATTCATGGTGCATATCTGCATGGAGTAAAAAGACTGATTTTTTTAACGGGTTCTTGCGTATATCCAAAAGAGTGCCAGCAGCCTATGCAAGAATCCTCATTTATGACTGGAATGATGGAAAAAACGAGTGTTGCATATTCAACAGCGACAACAGCTGGGGTTGAAATGTGCTGTGCTTATAATAGACAATATGGGACTGAGTTTATACCAGTAGTCATGCCAAATTATTATGGCATAGAGGATGATTTTAGTGAAAATGGCCATGTGTTGGCTAATATTATGATAAAAATGCATAATGCACATGAACAAAGTAAAGATAATGTAACTTTATTTGGGACAGGCAATCCGAAACGACAGTTTATGTTTGTGGATGATCTTGCAGATGGCGCTATATATCTGATGCAACATGCGAAAAATTTTGAATTAACTAATTTAGCAGGTGGAAATGAATTTTCTATTGCAGAATTAGCAGAAAAATTAAAAAAAGTCATAGGTTATCAGGGAAATATTTTATTTGATCCGGAAAAGCCAGACGGTACAATGAGAAAATTGTTAGATAATACAAAGATGACGGAGTTAGGCTGGAAAAGTCAGACTGATTTTTCTGATGGTTTACAAAAAACTTATGAATGGTTTTTGCAAAATAGCGATACAATACAGTGTGAAAATCGTGTAGAAGTAATAGAAGAAAAGACAATAGAAAAAGCTCTAGATATTCCATTAATGAGTAATAACATAATTCGTAAAGATGTGCATTGTCTAATTGATTTTTTGCGAAATCATGATATATTTACCCAGAATAAATATGTATGTGAATTTGAAAAACAATGGAGTGAATGGTTGGGTGTTAAATATAGCGTATTTGTAAATTCTGGTTCATCTGCAAATTTTATTACAATGGCAATTATCAAAGAACTATATGGTGCAGGTGAAATTATTGTACCGGCGATTACGTGGGCGAGTGATTTTGCAAGTGTAATAACAGCAGGACATCAACCAGTCGTAGTTGATGTAAATTTACATAATCTTTCTATGGCAGAAGATAAGATGTTAGAAGCTATTACACCAAAGACGAAAGCTGTATTTTTAACGCATGTATTAGGTTTTAATGGCTTAAGCCAGAGAATGTTAGATGAGCTAGAAAGACGTAATATTATTTTAGTGGAAGATGTATGTGAATCACATGGTGCTACATTTAATAATAAAAAATTAGGAACATTTGGTTTGGTGTCTAATTTCTCTTTTTACTATGCACATCATATGAGTACAATTGAAGGTGGAGTAATTTGTACAAATGATGAACGGATTTATCAATATGCACGTATGTTTAGAAGTCATGGGATGGTACGTGAAAGTAATAATGAAGAATTAAAAGCAAAATACCAAAAAGAGTATCCAGGGGTACACCCTGAGTTTACTTTTTGTGTACCGGGCTATAATATGCGGAGTACAGAATTAAATGCCGTGATTGGTCTTAGTCAATTAGGTAGATTAGATGCCAATAATGAAATCCGGTATAGAAATTTTAAAATGTTTTTAGATAATTTAGATGCGGAGAAATATTATACGGATTTTGATATTGAAGGCAGCGTAAATTATGCGTTTATTTTAATTTTAAGATATGCAGATGATTTGTTATTTGAAAGAGTTTGTAATAAATTGCGTGAAGAAAAAGTTGAATTTAGACGGGGAACTGCTGGCGGTGGTAACGAAGCAAGGCAGCCATTTATTCAGAGAGCATGTCCTGGTTTAGATGCATCTAGTTTTAAAAATGCAGAGCATATCCATTGTTATAGTATGTATATTGGCAATTATCCTGAACTAGAAGAAGAGAAAATTTTAAAATTATGTGCTATATTAAATAAGTTGTAAAGGTTGTAGTAGATTATGATTATAACACAGACACCATATCGTATTTCGTTCTTTGGCGGCGGCACTGATTATATGCCACATTATATCAAATATGGTGGTTGTGCATTATCGACTACAATAGATAAGTATTGCTATCTAAATGTAAGAAAGCTGCCACCCTTCTTTGATCATGGGTCTCATATTGTATATTCAAAAGTAGAAAATGTGAATGCATATGATGAAATACAGCATCCAGTTGTTAGGGAAAGTATGCGTTACTTGAAATTGGAGAAATTATCAATACTGCATGATGGTGATTTGCCTGCAAGGGCTGGACTGGGGACAAGTTCGGCTTTTACGGTTGGACTATTAAATGCATTACATGCTCTACGAGGCGAGTATGTTGATAAGATGGCTTTAGCAAAAGAAGCTATTTATATGGAACATGATGTTTTAAAAGAAAATGTTGGTGTTCAAGATCAGATCGCTGTAGCAATGGGGGGCTTAAATTGCTTAAAGTTCACCGCCGATGATTTTCAAGTAGAGCCACTTGTGATTTTACCAGAGAGAAAGAAACTATTAAATGATCACCTTATGTTGTTTTTTACAGGAATTCACCGTGTTGCAAGTGATGTTGCTGGGGAACAAGTGAAGAATACACCGAAAAAAACACAAGAATTATTAGAAATGGCTTCTATGGTAGAAGTCGCTAAAAATATTTTAGCGACAAATGTAAATATTGCTGATTTTGGACGATTATTACATGAAAGCTGGTTATTGAAACGTTCTTTAACGAATAAAATTTCTAATAGTAGTATTGATAGTATTTATGATACGGCATTAAAGAATGGGGCTATAGGCGGGAAACTTTTAGGTGCTGGTGGTGGTGGTTTTATATTACTGTTTGTTCCACCGGAAAATCAGGCGATAATTAAAAAATCGTTAAGTAAATTTTTATATGTACCATTTGCTTTTGAAGACTTTGGTAGTAGAGTGCTATATTATAAATCGTGAACTTTGTATATATAGGATGTGGGTATATGGAAAATGTAGATTTTTTAGAGCGAAAGGCAATGCAATTACGTGAAGATATTTTACGTATGACAACAAAAGCAGGAATTGGACATGTAACATCATCGTTTTCTTGTACAGAGTTATTGGTAAGTTTGTATTACTCAGGATTAATTAACTATAATAATAAAGATTGCAAATGGACAGGACGCGATTATTTTATTTATAGTAAAGGACATGCTAATCCAATTCTTTATTGTATTTTGGCTGATTTGGGATTTTTCCCAAAAAGAGATTTAGAATTATTTGCACAGGCTGGTGGTAAGTTAGGAGTTTTATTAAAAGCAGATGTGCCAGGGGCTGAAATTATCTCTGGGTCTTTAGGACATGGTTTAGGTATTGCAGCAGGTGTTGCAGAAGCATTAAAATTAAATAAAAAAGAAAATATGGTCTATTGTATGATTGGCGATGCTGAATGCCGTGAAGGTTCTATTTGGGAATCAGCAATGCACATTGGTTATCGTAAGCTGACAAATCTGGTTACGATTGTTGATAGAAATCAACTTGGGGCAGTGCATTTCACAGAACGTGAAGCAGGAATTGAATCATTAGATGAGAAATGGGACGCATTTGGATTTGATGTGAAACGAGTCAATGGGCATAGTTTTCCTGAAATATTAGCAGCAATAGGAAATCCTAAAGTTGAAAAGAGAGAAAAACCTTTACTTATTATCGCAGATACTGTCAAGGGTAAAGGGGTATCTTTTATTGAAAATGAGCCATTTATGCATGGGTGTGCAGTAAAAGAAAAAGAGTTATCAAGAGCGATAGAAGAAGTTCGTAGGGGGTTAAAAATATGAAAAAACAAGCAATGCGAGATGCTTTTTTTGATAAATTATACGAACTTGCAAAGAATGATAAAGATATTGTTGTTGTTTCCGCTGACTTGGGAGCTCCAGCTTTAGATAAGTTTCGGCTTGACTTTCCTGAGCAGTTTATCAATGTTGGAATTTCTGAACAAAATGCAATTTTAGTTGCTACAGGATTGGCTCTTGCAGGTAAAAAACCGATTGCGTATGCAATTACACAATTTATAACATTACGTTGTTATGAGCAAATTCGTATTTATCCATGTGGAATGAATTTACCAGTAACTATTGTAGGCGTTGGGGCTGGAGCTTGTTACAGTGAATCTGGCCCCACACATCATTGCATTGAAGATCTTTCGATTATGAGGGCATTGCCAAATATTAAGATATTAAATTCTTCAGATTCATTTTTGGCGGATAAATTTGCTGAACTAGCAGTTGATGGAAATGGACCCAAATTTATTCGATTGGACAGAGAAATTTTTGATAATTTGCATGGGGAGAAAATAAACATCGATGATGGATTTTCTGAATTAAAAAGTTTGACTAAAATAAATATTTTAGCAACTGGCAATATGGTAAAAACAGCACTAGATGTTGCTAATACTTTGAGTAAACAAAGTATTAATGTTGGGGTTGTTGATATCTTTCAATTACCAGTAAAAGAAGAAAGTTTGATTCGTTTATTAAAGGAATCAAAAGGCGTTGTGACTTTAGAAGAGCATAGTTTAGCAGGCGGATTTGGCAGTTATATTTTAGAGATCTTAAATGATGCTGAGGTAAATATCAAGGTGAAGCGAATTGGATTTGATACCTCCAATGGTTATGAACATTGTTATAATTATGGGGGACGCGAAGCCATTCGAGGTGAGTTTGGTATGGATTTTGTAAATATCATAGAAAAGGTGAGAAAATTAGCGACAGCCTTTTGATTGAAAGGAATTTTAGATATGGATTTATTATTAATTCGTCCGAATGATCAGAAAGCAATCTATGGAGACTTAACCCAAATAGCAGCTTGTGAGCCTCCTTTTTGGGCAGCGACAATTGCGGGATTTGTAAGACAGAAAAATTTTAGTGTGAAAATTATAGATGCAGAAACTTATAATTTATCACCAGATGAGGTTGCCGATAAAGTAAAAGAAATCAATCCATTATTGGTGCAAATTATTGTTACTGGTACGAATTTATCAGCATCGACTTGGAAAATGGAAGGTGCAGGACTCCTTGCCAATAGCATCAAAAAAGTTTACGATGGCAAAGTGGCTATGTGGGGATTACATCCGGCCGCATTACCAGAGCAAACTTTAAGCGAAGAAAATATAGATTTTGTTATAAAAGGGGAAGGCTTTAATTCTGTTTGTACGTTATTAGATGAATTAAAGCAAAATAAAACAGAATTTGATATACCAGGGATTTATTATTATACAAAGAGCGGAGAGAAAAAAGGAAATCCTTCTATTGATCTTCAACAAGATTTATCAAGTATGCCAATGGCAGCATGGGATTTGGTACCGATGGAACGGTATAAGGCGCATAATTGGCAATGTTTTGGTGATGTTCAAAGCGTAGGGAACTATGCTGTTATAGCTACTTCATTAGGGTGTCCATTTAATTGCGAATTTTGCGCTGTTTCAGCCTTGTTTGGGAAAAAGTGTGTTAGATATCAATCGCCAGAAAAGGTAATTGAAGAAATTGATCACTTGGTAAAAAATCATGGTGTGCATTATATAAAGATACTAGATGAATGTTTTGTATTAAACAAAAAACATGTAAATGTAATTTGTGATTTGTTAATAGAGCGAAATTATGATTTAAATATTTGGGCATATGCAAGAGTTGACACTGTAGACGAAATACTTCTACAGAAATTATCTAAAGCTGGTTTTAAATGGTTAGCATATGGAATTGAGTCAGCAAGTGAAAAATCTTTAAAGGATGTTTCAAAAGGACAATATACTTTAGAACAAACGAAAAAGGTAGTTAAAATGACACAAAAATCGGGTATTTATGTCAATGCAAATTATATTTTTGGTTTGCCCGAAGATAATTTTGCTTCTATGTGGCAGACTTTAGCATTTGCAATAGAATTAAATACTGAATGGGTAAATTTATATACAACCATGGCTTATCCTGGATCAAAACTTTATCATGAGGCTATTGAAAATAAGGTGTCATTACCGAAATCATGGAGAGGCTATTCTCAGTATTCTTATGAGTGTATGCCGTTAAATTCTAATTATTTATCGTCAGGAGAAATTTTGAGCTTTAGAGATTATGCGTTCGATGTATATTTTAAAAATCCAAGATATTTAGACAAAATAAATAAAATGTTTGGTGAGAAAACTTTGAATGATATTATTAAAATGACTAGTAGTTTATTAAAACGTGGTTATAGTCAATTTAAATAGATTAATTTTTAATGTAAACTTAAGAAAGGCTTTAAGGTGGTAAGTGAAATAATAAAAAATGAAATGGATAAGTTGTTATTAGCGATATGAAAAAATAAGGAGATGTTTTATATATGAAAGTTTTAGTAACAGGAGCGGCAGGATATATTGGTTCGGTACTAGTACCTGAATTATTGAAAAAAGGTCATGAAGTAGTAGCTTTAGACAATTTTATGTTTAAACAAAATTCTTTACTTGAATGCTGTCATAATCTGAAATTTAAAATGGTTCGTGGCGATGTTCGTAATTTAGAATTAGTTAAAGAATTAGTACAAGATGTAGATTATATTTTTCCATTGGCTTGTTTTACTGGTTTTCCTTTATCGAAACAAGATCCTATAGGAGCGACTACAGTTACACGGGATGCTGTGGAAGGTATGCTAAAAATGTTAAAGCCAAATCAAAGAATTATTTATCCAAATACAAACTCTGGATATGGCGTTGGTGATGGCGAAGCTTCTTGTACAGAAGAGAGCCCGCTCCGACCTGTATCTTTATATGGTAAATTAAAAGTTGAAACAGAACAGATGATTCGTGAACGTGGAAATTGTGTTGTATTCCGTTTAGCAACAGTATTTGGTGCGAGCCCAAGAATGAGAATGGACTTACTAGTAAATGATTTTGTTTATCGTGCATATCAAGATCGATCTATTGTATTATTTGAGTCTAGTTTTAAACGTAATTATGTACATATTCGTGATGTTGTAGGTGCTTTTTTATTTGCGATGGATAATTTTGAGCAAATGAAAGATGAAGTTTATAATTTAGGATTAGATGAAGCAAATTATACGAAAATGGAGCTTTGTCAGGAAATCAAAAAGCAACTTTCACAGCTAAATATTTTTGAAGCCAGAATAGGTGAAGATCCTGATAAACGTGATTATATTGTAAGTAATGAAAAATTATTAAAAGCAGGATATAAAGCGAAAGTTACAATTGCCGAAGGCATCAAGGAGCTGTTGAACGCTTATCAGATTGTACATAAGAGCGAATATTATAATGCGTAGTTTGCGTTGTATTTTTTGAAGTTGGAGATTTAGTTATGGAAGCTATTATTTTGGCGGGCGGATTGGGTACAAGATTGCGAGAAGCTGTTCAGGATTTACCAAAGCCTTTGGCACCTGTAAATGGAAAGCCTTTTTTAGAATATATTCTTGATAATTTATGCGAGCAGGGAATTGAAAAAGTTATCTTAGCAGTAAATTATAAAAGAGAACAGATACAAACATATTTTAAAAACAATTACAAGGGAATGGCAATTGAGTATTCGATTGAGGAAGAACCTCTATTTACAGGTGGTGCTATTAAGAAAGCTTTGTCATACTGCAAAGAGGAAAATGTTTTTGTTTTAAATGGGGATACATATTTTGAAATAGATTTGTCTAAAATGTATCAATTTCATTGTTCAAAACAGGCTGATCTTACAATTGCAAAAAAGATGATGTGCGATTGCGCTCGTTATGGAACAATTGAATGTCAGGATGATAGGATTCTTGAATTTCATGAGAAATACAAGAAATCAAGAGGATATATTAATGGTGGATTATATTTGATGAAAAAAACCTTGTTAGATGGAATTGAGAAAAAGAAATTTTCTTTTGAAAAAGAAGTTTTACAAGATTATATGCAAAATTTTAATTTGTATGCCTATGAGAGTGTAGGGTATTTTATCGATATAGGAATTCCAGAGGATTACTGGAAGGCACAGAATGATTTTTTAGGTCTATTAAGTGGAAAGTGAGATAATTGGCAGTGAATAAAATGGTGAAAAGTTTTTATAATGATCTTTTTATAAGATATCCAGAGTTGGAAATACTTAAAGAGTCGGTACATGAAATTTATTTATTGTTATGCCATTGTTATAAGAATCAAGGGAAAATATTGATTTGTGGAAATGGCGGCAGTGCTTCGGATGCTGAGCATATGACTGCGGAATTAATGAAGGGTTTTTTACTGCCGCGCAATTTGGATTCAGTTGATTTATCGAAATTTGCCCAACAAGATGAACGAGATTTGGGTATGAAATTACAGCAGGGCTTATCAGCAATTTCGTTAAATTCCCAGATGGCATTGCTGACAGCTATTATGAATGATGTTGGTGCAGAAATGATATTTGCACAGCAAGTATTTGTTTATGGACATAAGGATGATGTATTTATTGGATTTAGTACTTCTGGCAATTCGCAGAATATCATAAATGCTGTTAAAATAGCGAAAATTAAAGGTATGAAGACTGTTGTTTTTACAGGGGAAAATGGTGGTAGGCTAAAAAGTATGTCTGATTATGTGTTGTCTGTTCCAGCGGATGCTGTTTACAAAATTCAGGATTATCATTTGCCCATTTATCATACATTATGTGCTATGTTAGAAAAGGGATTTTTTGGAAAATAAAAAATGATTTACAGGAATCTTAAATATAAGACAATGTTAATAAATGAAATTCCTTTATTTTAACTAAATCGTAGTGGGAGATGATGTGCTATGTGTAAAATTAATTTAGAAGAAAATAGAAGAGACTGTCCTGTTTGTGGAAGCGCAAATAAAAGTTTGATTGCTAAACAGAATTTTGAGAGTATACAGAAGGTTACTTTTATAAAATCATACGATGTAGCAGTTTGTGATAATTGTGGCATGGCGTACGCCGATAATATAGAAAAACCAGAAAATTTAAATGTTTATTATTCTCAACAATCCAAATATGAACCTATTAAAGCTATGCCTTTGAATGAATGTTCGAATGTAAAATTTTACGAAAAAAGTGTTTTATTTCTACAAAAATATTTACAGCCGGACAGTAGTGTTTTGGATTGTGGATGTGGGCAGGGAACTTTTTTACGTGTTTTAAAATCCCATGGATATAAGAATTTAAAGGGAATAGATCCAGCGCAAAACTGTGTAGATTCGTTGCAAATATCTTATGAGATTAAGGCAGAAAAGTCGGATATTGAATCATATGTCTCAGATAAAAAATATGATTCAATCGTTTTAAGTGCAGTTTTGGAACACGTTGTGGATTTGGATTTTGTAATAAAAAAAATTAAGATCTTATTAAAAGAAAATGGGACTCTATTTCTTAGTGTGCCAGATGTAAGTAATTTCTTAGAGTGCTATGACGCTCCCTTTCAACAATTTAGTTCGGAGCATGTTAATTATTTTACTGTTCATTCTTTAAAAAATCTCTTTAGTAATTATGGATTTTTTGTTGAAGAATACAATCAATGTATAGAATGGATCAACAATGGTGCAAGTTCGGAACCTATTTTGAGAGTTGTTTTGAGAAATGGCAAAAGAAAAGAAAATTTGGATTGTATAAAGGATATTGAAGCTAAGCAAGTTTTGAATCAATATGCTGATAAGTCAAAGCAGTTTTTAGCGCATATTGATGAAAAATTTATGAGTTTAGTGTCTACGCAGGAACCTATTATTATATGGGGCGTAGGAACTTTTATAATGAAAGCGTTAACTTTGACACATCTAAAAGATTGTAATATTATAGCTTTTGTTGATTCTAACGCTAAATACGCAGATGGAAAGTGGAATAATATAAAGGTTTTACCTCCGGAGGCTTTAAAAGATTATGACTATAAAATATTAATTGGCTCAATAGGATTTAAAGAAGAAATTAAACAACAAATTATTAATAAAATGAAACTAAAAAATGAAATTATTGTTTTAGACGATTAGTTTATTAAAAGAATTTGTATAAAAATATTTTTGGAAATATAAGCAATAACTTTCAAGGAGTGATTATTTGTGAGTGATACAGTCAAAACCCTAGAACAATGGCAAAATAAATTTCCTAAAGGTTTTAAATCAATTGCATTAGATATTAGTGGCTTTTGCAATGCGAAATGTAAATATTGTCCAGCAGGAAATGATTTTTCTCACAAAGGAGAATTTATTTCATTAGAAAAGTATGAGGCATTATTACATAAATTTCAGGAATATAAAATGTACTTTTCAATTGAAACTGCTTTTCAAATTTATTGTCTTGGTGAACCTCTTTTACATCCAGAGATTAATGAAATTTTGAAAATTACGCATAAATGTGGTGTGCATACAAATATTAGCACAAATGCTAGTGTTGTTCCTAATGTTGATGCGGAAGGTGTAAAAGCGGTCGAGCGTGTGCTGATCTCTATGCCAGGTTTTTCGCAGAGGTCCTATGATAAGATTCATGGTTTTAATTTTGAACATATAAAAAATAATATATTAAAATTGAAAAAATGTTTTTCTGATATCCCTTTTGATATGACTTACCATATTTATCAGTTTAATATGAATGAGATTGAAGATGCGCGAATTTTTTGTGAGAAGAATGATATACGTTTTGCACCTAATTATGCGATATTGATGGATAAAAACAAATGTATGAGTTATGTAAGTAATACCATGGTTTATGAGGAACTTAAAGACCTTTCTAAGGAATTGTTTTTAGGCGTATTGGATGAGCAAATTAGGGTTTCACCGCGTAATTATTGTGATTTTCAAGAATCTTATCTTTCTGTTAATGTAGATGGAGATGTGAGAATATGCTCTTCATTTCCTAAAGGATATGAAAAAAATATCCTTTGCGGTAATTTGCTCAAAGATGATATTGATGTTTTGATACAAAAAAAATATTCACATCTACGTTGTGAGCAATGTATTTCCGCAGGATTAACTTTGGGACAAGGTTATGATTGTAAGGTATTTCCAGATTATTATTTTAGTTTAATAAAAGAAAACCAATATTTAAAAGATTGTGTTTCTGATTCAAGAATGAAAGATATAAATGAAAATATTGACTTTATGCATCAAGTAAGAGCATGGGAGAACGATCATTATTCTGAAAAAGAGCTTAAAAATTTATTGGAAATGTTGCATCAAAATAAAATAGATTTTCAAGATATGAGGAAAATTGTTTTGCGGTATGGAAGATTCGGCTCTAAAACAGTAAATAAATTTGAGCATATTATTGGTTAAACATAACGAGTAGCTTTTAAAAAGATTTTTTTATGTGATAAAAATTTTAAATAAAAACAAGTTTATACTAAAGGTGTATTTGTTTACAAAAACATATTGCGAGGAGTGATAGAAACGAAAAATCAAAGTATTTCTAGTTTAAATAAGATAGCATTTCTAGATCGTGATGGTGTTATAAATGTTAAAATGCTGGAAGGCTGTTATGTAACAAACTGGAGTCAATTTAAATTCAGAAATGGAGCTCTTTCAGGAATAAAATTGTTAAATAATTTTGGATATAAAGTTATTATTGTTACAAATCAACGTTGCATTGCTAGAAAAATCATAACTGAGCATGAGCTAAATCAAATTCATAAAAAAATGATAGAAGCTGTGGCTGATTTTGGAGGCGAAATTGAAGCTATTTATTATTGTCCACATGATTTGGGAGAATGTATTTGTCGAAAACCTGATATTGGGTTGTTTTTGCAGGCAGAAAAAGTTTATGTCGTTGATAAAGTTAATTCGTTTATGATTGGTGATTCGGTATCAGATGTAGAAGCTGGACGTAAATATGGAATTCAGAGTTATTTATTAAAGAATTCAGAGAGTGTTGAAAGTTTGGTCAAGAAAATATTGAAAATTGATAAATAAAATTTATGTGCCAACTATAGGAAGAAGATTACTATCTAAAATAGTACATAATACGATGAAAAGTATAGACCGACAAAAACAGATTGTGGTAGCCCATATAATTTTGTGTAAATTGATTTTCCAAACAAGTAAAATTTATAAGATAATGTATAGTTTGTAACTGAAAAGCATAGCCCTAAAATACTTTGTGATTTTTCTATCCCGATGGCTATAGTGATATTTATCACCAAAGTGTGAATAACGACTATAACCATTGGGAGATACTATTTCTAATGTATTTTATCAGGCAATTCTATCTGAAAATAAGATGTTTAACTGGTCTAACACCATATCCCCAATTTCGACATCTTTGCGTCCATCTTTCGACGATTTTCTTTGATGCCAAATATAATATTTTTCTTAAGCTATCGTCATTTGGAAACGATGGCTTATTTTTTGTTATTTGCCTAAAGTGTCGATTCAATCCTTCATTATGTTAGTCGTATATATTATTCTCCGTATCTCTGGTGGATATGCATAAAACGCTGATAATATATCCCAATTTTCTTCCCAACTCTTTACGCACGATGGATATGTTTTTACCCATTTTTCTTTGAATTCCATTAAGTGATTTAATGCTTCTTCCTCAGTTACCGACGGATATACTTGTTTTAAATCAACCATCAATTCTTTGATATCTTTATAGCTTACATACCTTGTACTAGAGCGTATCTGGTGAATGATACAGCGTTGTATTTGTGCTTTCAAAGAAGCTACATTAATAGCTTCTTTGAAACCTTTTAGCCCATCTACACAAAAGAGGTAGACATCAAGTATTCCGCGACTTTTCAGGTCGTTTAAGACACCTAACCAAAACTTGCTACTTTCGTGTTCGCCTAGGGAGTGTAAAATAATCTGTGTAAGTATAAAACTTGCACAGATTATTTTAATATTGGATAATAAAAAATATTAAACACGAAAAGGACGAAAAAATGGCTAGAAAAAACTCTGAACAAGAACAGCTTGCCCAAGAAATTATTGCAAAATATCAACCAAAATCTGTCGAAGATATGCAAAATGCCTTAAAAGATATTTTCGGACCGATGTTCCAAGCAATGCTAAAAGGTGAATTAGATCACCATCTTGGTTATTCAAGTAATGATCGTGGTGAAAAAGAATCCTCAAATCGTCGTAATGGGTATTCACAAAAAACTCTTAAAAGTTCTTTGGGTTCTATTCCAATTGATGTTCCGCGTGATCGTCAAGCGACTTTTAAGCCACAAATTATACCCAAACATAAAACCAATGTATCTGACATTGAGCAAAAAGTTTTAGCGATGTATGCGCGTGGACTCAGTCAACGAGATATAGCCGCAACGATTGAAGATATCTATGGTTTTGAAATATCTCATGAACAAATTTCAATCATCACAGATAAAATATTAGAAGAGCTCGATCAATGGCAAAAACGTCCCTTAAATCCATTCTATCCATTTGTTTTTGTCGACTGCATGTACGTGACAATTCGAAAAGATTATGAAGTTAAGAGTTGCGCAGTTTATACGATTCTTGGGTACAACATGGATGGTCATAAAGATATCTTAGGATTATGGATCAATGAAAATGAAAGTAAGCATACCTGGATGCAAATCTTCGATGAGCTCAAGGCTAGAGGAATACAAGATATCGGATTCATCTGTATGGATGGATTGAGCGGATTAGAAGATGGAGCTAAAGCAATATTTAAAGACGTAAATGTACAGAGATGTATCGTGCATTTAATAAGAAATTCTATAAAATATGTTCCAAGTAAGGACTATAAGGGATTTACAGCCCAGTTAAAGAAAGTATATGGAGCTTCAAGTTTAAAAGCGGCAATTGCGGAATTTGAGCGATTTAAAGTGGCGTGGGCAAACTATCCTGGAGCCGTTAGCGTATGGGAACGGAATTTCTCACATATAGAGCAGCTTTTTAATTACGGTAGTGCAGTGCGAAAGATTATGTACACAACAAATGCCATAGAAAGCGTGAATTCAAGTTTCCGAAAAGTGACAAAAAAAGGAGCGTTTCCAAATGAAAACGCCATACTGAAAGTATTGTATTTACGAGTTACAGAACTTTATAAAAAATGGCATGATCGCCCAGTTCTCAATTGGTCTATGGTTCGAAACCAACTTTCAATTGATACTAGGATTCAGCCGATTTTTCAAAAATATGAACAACACTTTTAATCTTGTTACACAAAATTCTTGACACTCCCTTCGCCTATCCAAATACCAAGAATATCTTTACTTCCATCTAGTGTAATATCAAGAATAACATAGGCAGCTTTTGTAACGATCTGATGGTTTTCTTTGATTTTATAGTGTATGGCATCCATAAAAATAAAGGGGTAAATTGCTTCAAGTGGTCTGGTTTTCCAAGCGTTTACATCGGGCATGATCTTCTCGCTGATTTTACTTACAAGCTCAGGAGAAATTTCAACATCGTAGAGATTTTTATTTGTTCAGCAATATCTCTTTGACTCATACCACAGGCATAAAAAGAGAGTATTTTTTCTTCCATACCATCGGCATTACAATTATATTTAGCAATGATTTGAGGTTCATATTCACCGTTGCGATCACGAGGAATTTTGACGTTAATTTCACCAAGCTGAGTTTTAACAGTCTTTTTAGAGATAATTTTGAGACTTTGATAAATCGACAGAATCATCCAGACGTTTACTTTTTTCGTAACCAAGTTCTTGATCTAATTCAGACTCCATAACTTGCTGGATAACGTCTTTAAACATATCTTTCATGGCTTGCATAATTTCAGTAGTAGAGGTGAAATTTTGGCTTTGTACATACTCTTTCATTAAATCTTTAGGTGCAGTTAACATAGAAAAAACTTCCTTTCAGGTTTGAAATTCTTATATTACAATTATTACCTAATAAGGAAGTTTTTTTATTCTTTTTACACAAAATTTTATGAGGTCTCAAGATTGTTTTTGTCGGTCTATACCTTTTAAGGTAATCACCATATTTTCCAAGGTGCTTTTTTCTTTTCCCATAAATCTTCTAGAAGCCATTTATCACGCTGGGTATCCATACACTGCCAGAACCCATAATGCTTGAACGCTTGCAATTGTCCTTGCTGTGCAACTGTTTCAAGTGGAGATTTTTCAAAGAAGGTCTCATCTCCTTCGATATAATCAAATATTTTAGGGCCTACAACCATGAATCCACCGTTAATCCAACCACCGTCTTCTTTGGCTTTTTCTACGAAGTTATTAACGGTGCTGCTGTGATGAGCAATATTCAGTAACCCAAAGCGTCCACCAGGTTGGATTGCAGTCATGGTTACGATTGGTTTATACTGTTGATGGAATTTTACCAATTCTTCAATATTTACATCGCTTACCCCATCCCCGTAGGTCAACATAAATGGTTCGTTGCCAATATAATCTTTTACACGTTTAATTCGGCCTCCAGTAGCAGTATTATAGCCGGTATCAACTAATGTTACTTTCCATGGTTCGGCGACATTATTATGAACAATCATCTGATTGTTATTAGCAAAATCAAATGTGATATCAGAAGTATGTAAAAAGTAATCTGCAAAATATTCTTTAATGACGTAACCTTTATACCCAAGGCAGATGATAAATTCATTGAATCCATAATGCGTATATAGTTTCATGATATGCCAAAGTATTGGTTTGCCGCCGATTTCGATCATTGGTTTTGGTTTTAAGTGGGACTCTTCACTGATTCTTGTTCCAAGTCCGCCAGCTAGAATGACAACTTTCATAAGTAAATACTCCTTTGATAAAATTATTTTATTTAATATTCGACAAAATAATTCTTTATTCCTGTATTTGTAATAATATGATAAGCTATAGAAAGAAAATATAAAAAGTTGGTGAAAGAAAGTGCTGAACAAAGATTTTTGGCAAGGAAAAAAAGTTTTTTTGACTGGTCATACAGGGTTTAAGGGTGCTTGGCTTAGTTTATGCTTGAAGAAATTGGGTGCAAATGTAACGGGGTATTCATTGGAATCACCCACAGATCCAAGTTTATTTAAGATTGCGAAATTAGGTAATTTGATGGAGTCTAAGCTTGGAGATATTTGTGATTTTCAAGATCTTTGTAAGAAAATGAAGTATGCAAATCCTGATATCGTGATTCATATGGCTGCACAAGCTTTAGTGCGTGATTCCTACATAGATCCATTGCAGACCTATCAAACAAATGTCGTTGGGACGGCAAATGTTTTGGAAAGTGTACGACAATGCAAAAATATAAAAGCAGTACTTATAGTAACTACCGATAAATGTTATGAAAATAAAGAATGGTACTGGGGATACCGTGAAGATGAAGCTTTAGGAGGATATGACCCATATTCTAGTAGTAAAGCATGTGCTGAAATTGTAACGGCAGCGTATCGGCAGTCGTTTTTGAGAGAAACGGGAATCGCTGTTGCTACAGTTCGGGCAGGAAATGTAATTGGGGGGGGCGATTGGGCAAAAGATCGTTTAATTCCAGATTGCTTACGGGCAATTGAAAAGAAGGAAAAGATTATAATTCGTAATCCACAGGCGATTCGTCCGTGGCAGCATGTATTAGATCCTTTAAGAGGTTATATGATGTTAACGGAAAAGTTATATGAAGAGGGAAATGATTGGGCGGAAAGCTGGAATTTTGGCCCATATGCTCATTCCGTACTTTGTGTTGGTGATGTAGTTGAAAAGATATGTACAAAACTTAATGCTACATATGCGGTACAGAAACTAGATAATTTACATGAAGCAAATTATCTAAAGTTGGATTGCTCTAAAGCAAATATGAAATTAAAGTGGCAGCCAACTCTAAGTATGGACGATAGCCTAGAGTATATTATTGACTGGTTTAATGCGTACCGTAATGGTGAAGATATGCAGAAATTTTCAGTTATGCAAATTGAAAAGTATTGCATGCAGCAAAGTAGTACCAATATCGTTGAAATTTAGGGGATAAGTAAACTAAGGTTGCGTTAAAATTAAAAACATGCATTTTACAGAAATACATATTGGATGAGGTAATAGTAATGAAAATTAAAAAAAAGAATAAAACGAATAAACAAAATCATCAAGTTGTAAACAATACTAAAACGAAACAAATAGATATGAATAAGGTCAAAGAGCTAAAAGAACAAGTATTGCAGTATAAAGCAGAAGAAAACTATGAAGAGGCAATGATTGCAATCAGTGAAATCTTCACATTGGAATACTATGGTACGGAAGTTATGTATGATTTGGCGGAAATTTTCTACATAACTGAAGATTTTGAAAGAGCGGAAATATGGAGTAAGAAAGTATTGTCTTTCGATAGTAAACATGCGCAGGCATATTTGTTATTGGCTAGAATTTATGCAAAAGGGAATCGTATGTCTGAGCTTTTTTCGGCGCTAGAAAAACTTTTGAAAAATAGTTTTGTAGAAATAAGAGGAGAAGTAGAAACATTGCTTGAAGAAATTCATATTGCTGATTACGAATTCGAGGCTGTAGATAAGTACAAAAATATTTATAATTACATTCAAGAAAAGCATAAAACCGAGACAAAAGCAGCTTCGCTTGTACAAGAAAAAACAGTAGAAACACAACAACAAATCACAAAAACTAGTTTAAGTAATTTGCAAAATTTATTAAAAGGGTTAGAGAAGCAGCAGGAAGAAAAAGAAACTTTGTCTGATTTGATAGATGAAGTCTTTATAAGTGGGTTAGATGATAGGTTAGTGAAAAAATTTCAAGCAGAAGATCTAGAGAATGTATTGAGTGAAATTGCAAGACATGCTGCGAATGATGTGAAAAAAGTAGAAGTTCTAAATGAGATCGCTGTGAGTTTTTATATGGAAAATCATCTAGATAAAGCCTTAGCTGTTCTTGTAAAGGCAATTCAAATGGATGCTGAAAAGGACAGAAGTTTGAAAAATTTAAGTTTTGTACTTTTTTATTTGGGAGAAAAAGAATTGGCATTACAATACTTAAATCAAATTGTGGGAAAAGATATTGCTATTGTAGATTTAACTAGGAGGATTCAGGAATCTTGTTAGTTACTCCATTTACAACAGGTATAAAATAGCATATAATAGACATATACTAAATAAACCAAAAACGCCCTGCGTTAACAGGCCGTTTCGGTGAAGATGGTGTGTTGTTACCTGCAAAGTTCAATGAGCATTGCGAGTGCTACAATGAATTTAGCAGAAACTATGAGTTTAAAGGATTTAGTTTCCAGCTGCATGGTATCACCTCCATATTCAGTTTTGCAGGCTAGTTCCAGCTAGCCTGTATTTTCATTATAATGAAATATTTTACAAAAATACAGCTTGATTTCGACAAGCTGTATTTTTTTGCCTATCGCTAAAGCTGTCAGAATATTGTATAATGAGGCATAAAATATGAAAATTTTGTGAGTGAAAAATATGAATAAAGTAAAAGGTGGAGAAAGTAAAATCAATGTAGGGTATATTTTACCGGATTTTAAGCAACAGGAAATAGCTTGTATGAGTTATCCATTGTTGACAGCTTTTCATGATAGAGAATTCAATGTATTTTGCTATACCAGTCATTTTTCAACGGAGTTGAAAGAGGAATGCAATCCTAATATCATTTGGCGTAATATGGCGGGCGTGAGTGCAGAGCTTGCTGTGCGAGGGATTCAAAAGGATAAACTTGATATTTTGGTAGACTTATCAAGTCATACGGCGAGTCATTGTCTGCAGATTTTAGCAAAAAAACCAGCAGGCATCCAAATGAGCAGTATCGGTTATTTTTATACAACAGGGTTAAAAACAGTTGAATATTTATTAACAGATAAATACTGTAATCCAGAGCAGGACAGTCAGGAGTATTTTATGGAGGAACCCTTGCGAATTTCGCAGTCGCATTTTTGTTATAAGGCAGGAACGGAACTGCCCGATTATAAGGAGGCACCAGTTCTCAGAAACGGTTA
This sequence comes from Massilibacillus massiliensis, assembly GCF_900086705.1. Taxonomy (NCBI): domain Bacteria; kingdom Bacillati; phylum Bacillota; class Negativicutes; order Selenomonadales; family Sporomusaceae; genus Anaerosinus; species Anaerosinus massiliensis. Next base: position 2,918,390 of record NZ_LT575483.1, read on the forward strand.
TGTGACGTTCGGTTGTTTTCATCATTTTACGCATGTTACGGATGAATTTTTAGGTTTATGGCAGTCTATTATTGCCGCAGTTCCGAATGCGCATTTACTCCTTAAAAGCAGAATTTTTGGCAGTGGCTATGGTTGTCAAGAGACGCGGTTTCGTTTAAAAAGGCTTGGCTTTGATCTGGCAAAGGTAGAGCTTCGTTCCTTGCAAAGTGATGATATGAACGATTATCGAGATGTGGATATGATGCTCGATACTTGGCCCTATCAAGGAGGAATTACTACTTGTGATGCACTTTATATGGGAGTTCCGGTTATCGTTTTAGCAGGAAAGCGACATAGTGCTAGATTTGGTTATAGTATTTTGAAAAATATTGGATTAGAGGAATGTCTGGCAGAGAGCACAGACGAGTATATAAAAAAAGCAATTTCATTGGCAAATACCAAATATAAGCTGCTGAATTTACATAAAAATTTACGAGAGCGCATGTTAAAATCTCCTCTAATGGATGAAAAACGTTATATTGCTAAGGTTGAGCAGCTTTATAAAAAGGTTTTGCAAAAGAAAAAAAATCGATTGCAGGATGAAAATCTTTTTAGAGAAGTGCATGTTTTATTATCTACAGTTGAAGAGGGATTTACTTATATTCACGGACATTTAATGCGGGATGATGGGGCAGAGATTGTTCTGCAAATATTTGCGGATATTGCACTTGCCTTAAAAAACATGGAGATCGCATTTGAAAAAGAAGAGGATGAGAGAGAGGTTGTTGCAAGGTTGTTGAAAAAATGTAATAAAGCAAGGCAGTTAGCGAAATCAAAGCAACGCTTACGAGCTGGTGAAATCATTGCGGTTGAGATCATGCCGCTTGTAAGAAATTTAACAGATCAAATAACGGGTTATGCAAGAAAAGAATCAAAATAATAAATAGTACGCAGTGCATTTATGAACATCGAAAAAGAATTTATCCACAGTTGTGGATAAATAGGTGGATAAATGTTTATGAAGCATTAAAATATCTTGCATTGGAAAAACGTAGTTTTGTTAATAATATGTTAATAAAGTGTTAAGTTTGTAGAAATAAAAGAAATACTGCGTTATTTACCATAATTTTGTTGATAAAAAGAAGGATTATTTGTATAATAATAAGTAATCGAAGTTTAGCGTTCGCTCAATACGGAGGTGTTTTGGTGGATATAGCAGCATTATCAGTTGCGATGAGTCAAACGAGGTTTCAACAGGATCTAGGAATTTCAGTGATGAAAATGGCGATGGATCAAGCTAGCAGTCAGGGCAATGCTTTAGCAGAACTGATGGAGGATGCCTCAGCCGCAGTAGATCCGAATCTTGGCGCGAATGTAGATATCAGTATATAAAGAGCTTAATTATGTTAAGCTCTATTTTTTCTGCCCCAAAGATGTAATATTGATAAAATTTTCTTGCTTTTTTGGCTGTGGAAATTTATACTTAGAGTTAAGAACTTATTGCTTAGGTCCGTGGTTGGAAGTCGATGCCAGTTGCAGGCAAAACGATCCACGTAAGGAATTCAAAAGTAATTCTGATCATGGTGCAGCTTAGAGGTAAGTCCTGCCGGAGTCTTGTACATAATTGATGTTGACATCCGAGAGAGGTAGTAGTGAGGGAATAGTTTCTATTAGCGAAACTTCCAGCAGGCGAGTGTGGGGTCAAAAACCAGGTCGGCTGAGCAGAGTCTTAAAACTCAAAAGGTGAGGGGATTTTTTTAATGGCTTTCGAAGACAAAACTCTTCAATGTAAAGATTGTGGGAAAGATTTTATTTTTAGTGCAGGAGAACAAGAATTCTACGCTGAGAAAGGTTTCGAAAACGAACCTGTACGTTGCCGCGATTGTCGCGATTCTAGACGTCGTAACCGTGATGGTGGCGAAGCTAGACCACAACGTGAAATGTTCGAAGTTGTTTGCGCTAGCTGTGGCGTAACTACACAAGTACCTTTCCAACCACGTAACGATCGTCCGGTATATTGCCGCGATTGTTTCAACGCTAATAAATAATTATATACGATAGTGTATATATTTGCCGGCCCGGATTTATCCGGGCTTTAGTGTTTACTGTATAAAATAAGCATGGTTTCATTTATATAAATTTATCTTTTGGAGGTTTTTCTATGTCTAAAAAGATTATGAGTTTGCTAGTGGCAGGTATATTTATTTTATCTGCTTTTGTTGTAGGTTGCGGCGGACAAAAAGAACAGGCGAAAGAAGGCCAGGGGGCTGCGGAAAAAGTATTACGCGTTGGTTGTAATGCTGATTTTGCGCCATTTGAGTTTCAAGATGTAAATGGTAAAGAATATGTTGGTTTTGATATGGATTTAATCAGAGCTGTTGGTAAGGAAATGGGTTATGAAGTAAAAATTCAAAATATTAATTTTGATGGCTTAATTCCAGCAATGGAAGCAGGCAATATTGATGTGATTATCAGTGGGATGACGATTACAGAGGAACGTGCGAATAAAGTTCAATTTTCTAAACCATATTACCAATCTGGTTTGACAATCGCAGTTAAAACAGATAATCAAGATATTCAATCATTTAAAGATTTGGAAGGCAAATCTATCGCGGTACAAATCGGTACAACTGGTGCGATGGAAGCGAAAAAAATAAAAGATGCAAAAGTAAAAGAATTTAATAGCTCTGCGGATACTTTTATGGAATTGAAAATCGGTGGGGTAGAAGCAGTCGTAAACGATAGACCAGTTAATGACTATTATTTAGCGCAAGGCGGTAGTAAAGAAGCGAAAGTACTTAGCGAAATCTTGACTGCTGAAGATTATGGGATTGCTGTAAGTAAAAAAAATCAAGAACTTGCGAAACAAATTGATGCGGCACTTGATAAATTAAAAGAAAACGGTGAATACGATAAAATTTATACAAAATGGTTTGGGGCAAAAAAATAGGATAGTTTATTTTTAAAAGGTATACTGCCCCCTTATAAGTTTGGGCTCTATAATAAATGTTGTGGTTTTGATGAAAATCAAAACTACAACATTTATTTTTTTGCATACAAAAAGACATGGGAGATTTCTAGTAAAATATTAATTGACCAAAACTAACATCTAGGAGAAATCGCCATGTCCAATATGAATTTTATCACATCTATTATGCATTTACCAGAAAACAGTTTAAAACTCATCGATGATCATACTTTTTTACTCACCTTACCTGTAAAATCCCATGCCTGCCCTCATTGTCAGACACAAACTTTAAAAATTCATGACTATAGACATCAGCCTGTTAAAACTTTGTTGCTCTCAAATACAGAGTTCCTCCTTGTCTATCGCAGACGCAGGTACAGATGTTCCTCTTGCGGGAAAGCTTTTTCTGAACAGAATTCTCTTCTTTCCAAATACCAGCGAATGTCTCGTGAACTTATTGCTAAAATACTTCAAGAACATGGGTTTTTGGTTACTTCTACCGATATTGCTCACCGATATAAACTTTCAATCTCTACGGTACAGCGTTTGTTTAAATCGGTTTCTCCCGCTTCATCTAATCTTTCCTCATCTATCTCGATTGATGAGTTTAAAGGCAATGCTGGCGCAAAATTTCAGGTCGTCATAAACGATCTGAATAACTACACTTGCTTAAATATTATTGAAGATCGTTCTCCGGATATCCTTTATGCAAAGATCCTTGCCTATCCTTTAGCCGAGCGCTTAAAAGTTAAGCATGTGAGTATAGATTTAAGTTCATCCTTTAGAAAAATGGCCAAAGAATGCTTTCCGAATGCCAAAATTGCAGCAGATAAATTTCATGCGGTACGAATGGCAAATGACGCTTTAAATACCATTCGAAAGCAGGTGCAAAGCAACCTTCCAGAAAATCAGCGAAGGTATTTTAAACGTGCTAGATATCTTATGCTCACTAGAGAAAAGAATCTTTCTAACGATGAAGACCGTGCAGCTTTGCAAGTCATGCTGAATTACTCAGAGGATTTATCTGCTGCCTACGCAATGAAAGAAGTTTATTTTGATCTTCTTGACAGCAAAGACAGCAAGCAATTTATACAAAAGCTGAAAGGATTTCAAGCAGCCGTAGAAAAGCAAAATTTGAAACCCTTTCAAACTTTATGGAATACAACGATTCAGTGGAAAACGGAAATCCTACATGCAATAGCAACCGGCTATAACAATGGCTTTACAGAAGGATGCAATACGACAATAAAGAACCTAAAAAGAATATGTTACAGCTACAGAAATTTTGATAACTTTAAACGGCGCATTATCTATTTATTAAACAATCCGGAAAGAAGAAAAGTGCGAAAGAAACGAATTTTTACAGAAATCTGCATATAAAAAGACAGGATGGATTTTTCCATCCTGTCTAAACCACAACATTTGACAAAGAGCCTAAGTTTGACCTAAATCAAACTTATAAGGGGGCAGTTTTTTTCATGGAAAAGCATAAAAAGGACAGTAAAAGTGGCATTGACGAATATTTATAAGTGAAATATAATTAATATAGTATGTTTATACGGAAAGTGTAATTAATTATAAATGGTTAGGATGAGCTTTTTATGGATTTTGATGTTTCTTTAGTAGCCAATGCACTGCCACTATTGTTAGAGGGTGCTCTGGTTACGATTCAGATTACTGCTTTGAGTGTTGGTTCGGGTTTAGTGATTGGTTTATTTGCGGGGATTGCGCGGCTTGCCACGCTTTGGCCAATCAGAGTTTTAGCAGCAATCTATGTGGATTTTATACGTGGAACTCCGCTTTTAGTGCAAATCTTTATTATCTATTTTGCGCTGCCGATGTTAACGGGAATGCGGGTGGATCCGTTTATTGCCGCGATTACTGCATGTAGTATTAATAGCGGCGCTTATATTGCGGAAATTTTTCGGGCGGGAATCGAATCAATTGATCAAGGGCAAATGGAAGCAGGACGGTCGCTTGGCATGAGCTGGTCACAAACAATGCGATATATTATTGTACCACAAGCCTTCAAACGGATTATTCCGCCGCTAGGAAATGAATTTATTGCGATGCTGAAGGATTCATCTTTGGTTTCAGTCATCGGATTTGAGGAACTTACGCGGCGTGGACAGTTGATTATTGCACGTACTTATGGTTCCCTTGAAATTTGGATTACCGTAGCATTTATCTATCTTTTAATGACTCTTACGATTTCTCGTTTTGTCGCTTATTTGGAGCGGAGGTATAAAATTGATGATCGATATTAAGAACTTATATAAATCTTTTGGAAAAATAAATGTATTAAAGGGCATTGATGTAACGATTCAGGAAAAAGAAGTTGTCGTTATTATTGGTCCGAGCGGCTCTGGAAAATCTACGCTGCTTCGTTGCATAAATTATCTTGAAAAACCTACTTCGGGTGAAATTGTTGTGGATCAGATTCCGTTAAGTGGTGAAGCAAATATTAATAAAGTACGTGAAGAAGTCGGTATGGTATTTCAACGCTTTAATTTGTTTGGTCACATGACGGTGCTTGAAAATATCACACTTGCACCGATGAAAGTTCGTAAAATGAGTAAAGAGGAAGCCGTTAAAACGGCAATGGAGCTGCTTCGTAAAGTTGGATTGTCAGATAAAGCAAACGCATATCCGGCGCAGTTATCCGGTGGTCAGCAGCAACGGGTGGCGATTGCGCGCGCCCTGGCAATGAAACCGAAGATTATGCTGTTTGATGAACCGACCTCTGCATTAGACCCTGAAATGGTCAATGAAGTGCTGGAAGTAATGAAAACTTTAGCTAAAGAAGGCATGACCATGGTTGTTGTTACACATGAGATGGGATTTGCGCGTGAAGTTGGGGATCGTGTTCTATTTGTGGATGAAGGAAAAATTGTTGAACAGGGATCACCAAAGGCAATTTTTGAAGAAGCAAAAGAAGAACGTACAAAAGTATTTTTATCTAAAATATTATAAGCAATCTAGCTTCAGCGTAGCTTATAAGCGGAATAATTTAGTTTTTCGACAAGTTAGATGTTTATTTGACAATAAATACGAGTAATATTTTTATAAAATTTTTTTATAAAAATAACGATAAAACTTGCTTTTTATGTTGACAAATATAACCAACAACTATATAATAAAAAGCGTGGTCGCCAAAGTGGTGTCCAGTTTATTTCTAGGAGGAATTTCAGAATGATTGGTAAAGTTAAATGGTTTAGCGCGGAAAAAGGTTACGGATTTATTGAAAGAGAAGACGGTGGAGATGTATTCGTACATTTTTCAGCTATCCAAGATGAAGGCTTTAAGACTTTAGCTGAGGGTCAAGGCGTTGAATTTGAAATCGTTGAAGGCGCTCGTGGTCCACAAGCTTCTAACGTTACAAAAACAGCTTAATAAAGATAAAGACGTTAATGCCCGACTTCTTTGAAGTCGGGTTTTTATATTTTATACATAAAATTCGACAATTTAGTAGATTATCTGTAAAGTTTCTGAAAATTTGTTCTTCCAAGTAGGAGTTTTTCCTTAAGTGGAGAATATATATAAATATAGGATACAGAAAGGGGATGATGCATTATGGCAACATTCACTATTAGAGGTAAAAATATTGAAATAACTCCAGCACTGAAGGAATATGTGGAAAAAAGAGTAGGTAAAGTTACAAAATACTTTGATTCCGTTGGTGAAATTACTGTGCTGCTTACGGTCACAAAAGTTCGTCATAGCGTAGAAGTTACATTACCTGTTAATGGTATCTTACTGAGGGGCGAGGAGTCTACAAAAGATATGTATGCTTCGATCGATCTCGTTGTTGAAAAACTAGAGAAACAAATAGAAAAACATAAAACGAAGATCGCAAAAAGACTTCGTGCAGGAAGCTTTAAGTTTGAAGCAGTAAACGCGAATCATTCAGCGCAAGAAAAAAATAATAGCATTGATGATTTGGAAGAATATCCGGTCGTGAAAACAAAACGATTTGCAGTAAAGCCAATGGATATTCAAGAAGCAATCATGCAAATGAACTTGATTAATCATGATTTCTTTGTATTCAGAGATTCTGATACAGAAGAGGTAAACGTAGTATATCGTCGTAAGGATGGTCATTACGGTTTGATTGAACCCGGTCTATAATTGAGACGATATCTCCTCATTCATAAATTTTTATGGATGAGGAGATTGTTTTATAAAATAATACTTTGAAATCTGTTGCGTTTTCTTCGTCCGGATTGTATAATACTAAAAAGTCTTCTCGTCGGTTAGGGACTGTTGGAAATCGGAGACAAGATGACTGTTTATAATTTTATAGTAAAAAGCAAAGATGCTTTAGTATGGTTCTATGAATTGATTGCATAGAGGTGTATTAAGGCATTTTTTATTTGAGTTATGGGGGAAAATGTGATGGAAAGTGTAGTGAAAACGGGAGAAAAATATTGGTGGAAAGAAATTAATCGGAATCAGTGGATGACATTGGCAGCTGGAATGGCGGGGTGGGGACTAGATGGATTTGACGTCATGTTGTATGTTTTCGCATTAACTACAATTTTGAATGAATGGGGGCTTACAACAACTTCCGCAGGATTTTTGACATCGGTTACATTATTTTCTTCTGCAATTGGCGGTATCTTATTTGGAATTATTGCCGATAAGATTGGTCGTAAAAAATCACTGATGCTTACAATTTTTATCTTTTCTATTTGTTCTGGTCTTAGTGGATTGGCACAAAATATGGTACAGCTAGCAATCGCGAGAATACTTCTAGGTATCGGGATGGGCGGTGAATGGGGCACCGGTGCATTGATCGTAGCTGAGTCATGGCCGCCTGAACACAGGGGAAAAGCGATTGGGTTTATGCAATCAGGCTGGGCGATTGGCTATATTCTAGCTGCGCTTGCTGCTACCTTTATTTTACCTATATGGGGTTGGCGTGTATTGTTTTTTATCGGCATTTTACCAGCGCTGGCTACGGTTTGGATTCGTTCTTATGTAAAAGAACCGGAAATTTGGGTTGAAGAACAAAAGAAGGATGAGAAAAAACAAAATAGCTTGATTCAGATCTTTAAACCGGATTTAATCAAATATACGATATTGGTTTCGCTTGTTGGATCTTGTGTTTTATTCGCTTATTGGGGCTTATTCTCATGGCTGCCTGGATTTTTAAGTACACCGATTGAAAAAGGTGGTGCCGGATTAAGTGTTGCAAAATCTTCTGCATGGATGATTCCGACAATGTTAGGTGCTTTTTTTGGTTATATAAGTTTCGGATTTATTTCCGATAAATTTGGAAGAAGACCTACGTTTGCTGCTTATTTGGTTTTATCAGCAATTCTTGTATATGTGTATGGAAATACACGGGATGCCGCGATGCTTATTTTATTAGGCCCGTTTGTTGGATTTTTTGGCTCAGGCTACTTTAGTGCTTTTGGTGCAATGATTTCCGAACTTTATCCAACTAGAGCGCGCGGTGCGGGCGTAGGATTCACGTATAATGTTGGACGAATGGCCAGTGCACTGGCGCCTACGGTGATCGGTTATGCAGCGACAATTCATGGATTGGGCGGTTCTTTGACGATTACAGCGTTATTCTTTTTATTAGGCGCTATGGCAATCTTCTTATTACCGGAAACAAAGGCAAAAGAGTTAGTGTAATAAGCGTAAAAAATTTGCATAAATAAAATATTTTATATGATAAGCCTCAGTATATGATAAATACTGAGGCTTATCGTATAAAAAGTGGTATATAATATAAATAATAATTTATAAAATATGAGATAAATTTACTGCTATCTTTTGACTTATTTCGGATACTTTGATAAAATTTTAAGATAGCCCTAAAAATGCACGTGTATATATGTGCCAACTCGAGGAGTGATACTGTTTGTTCGGTTTTATAAAGAAATTTTTTGGCGATGATAATGAAAAAGAAATAAAGCGTATGCGTCAGATTGTTGAAAAGATCAATAGTTTGGAAGCAGATTTGCAAGGCTTGAGTGATGCTTCATTATGTGGAAAAACAAATCAATTTAAACGCAGAGTGGAAGAAGGGGAAACTCTAGATGCTATTCTACCGGAAGCTTTTGCTGTAGTCCGTGAGGCTTCAAAACGTGTGCTTGGCATGCGTCATTTTGATGTGCAAATGATTGGTGGTATCTGCCTGCATGAAGGTAAGATTGCGGAGATGCGTACTGGTGAAGGTAAAACTTTAGTTGGTACATTGCCTACATATTTAAACGCTTTGACAGGCAAAGGCGTACATGTGATCACAGTGAATGATTATCTGGCAAAGCGTGATAGTGAATGGATGGGGAAATTATATCGCTTTTTAGGCCTATCTGTTGGCCTTATCGCGCATGGCTTGGATTTTCCGGATCGTAAACAGGCATATGCTTGTGATATTACGTTTGGTACGAATAATGAGTATGGGTTTGACTACCTGCGTGATAATATGGTTATTTATCAAGATCAAATGGTACAGCGTGAGCTGAATTTTGCGATTGTCGATGAAGTAGATAGTATTTTGGTCGATGAAGCGCGGACGCCGCTTATTATTTCTGGACCTGGTGATAAATCTACCGACATGTATAAAATTATGGCTGAGGCTGTAAAAGGGTTAGTAGAAGAAGTCGACTACACAATTGATGAAAAAGCAAAGGCTGTTTCACCAAAAGAGGAAGCGGTCGCAAAAGTAGAAAAAGCATTGCATGTGGCAAATTTATATGATAGTGAAAATATTGAGATGTCGCATTGCTTTACGCAGGCACTTCGGGCCAAAGCGTTGATGAAGCGAGATCGCGATTATGTGGTGCGCGACGGTGAAGTTGTCATCGTTGATGAATTTACTGGACGTTTAATGTTTGGACGTCGTTATTCCGATGGTCTTCATCAAGCGATTGAAGCAAAAGAAGGCGTAAAGATTGAGCGTGAGAGTCAGACCTTAGCATCCATTACCTTCCAAAATTATTTTAGAATGTATGATAAGTTATGCGGAATGACTGGTACTGCAAAAACGGAAGAAGATGAATTTATAAAAATTTATAGTCTGCCGGTCATTGTGGTTCCGACCAATCGGGATATTGCACGGACGGATTACCCCGATGTCATTTACAAGACAAAAAAAGCGAAATATAAAGCGGTAGTCAATGCAATCATAGAGGCACATCGTAAGGGACAGCCCGTTTTGGTTGGTACGACCTCGATTGCACAATCCGAGGAATTAAGTAAGGTACTTAAGAAAAGCAGCATACCGCACAATGTATTGAATGCGAAATATCACGAAATGGAAGCACAGATTATTTCCGGTGCTGGTCAGCTTGGTGCAGTTACGATTGCTACGAATATGGCCGGTCGTGGTACAGATATCGTACTTGGCGAAGGTGTGACCGAAATCGGTGGACTCCATATCATCGGTACGGAACGTCACGAAAGCCGTCGAATTGATAATCAGCTGCGTGGTCGTGCTGGTCGTCAAGGTGATCCGGGATCTTCACGCTTTTATTTGTCTTTGGAAGATGAATTGATGCGTTTATTTGGTTCTGATAATATTGCAGCCATCATGGATAAACTTGGTATGGAAGAAGATGAACCGATTGAGCATAAATTAATTACACGCTCGATTGAACAGGCACAAAAGAAAGTCGAAGCGCGTAACTTTGATATTCGTAAACATGTTCTTGAATACGATGATGTAATGAATCAACAGCGTGAGGTTATCTATGGACAACGCCGTCAAATTTTGATGGGTGAGAACTTAAAAGAAAACATTATGCATATGATTTATAAGATTATTGAATTGGATATGGATGCGTATGCCAATGAAAAACTATATCCGGAAGAATGGGATTTAGACAGCTTAATTACAGCTTGCAATGAGATTTTCGCACCGGAAGGTCGCTTGGTGAAAGAGCAGCTGGAAGAAATGAGCCGTGATGAATTAAAAGCAGAACTTCGGAAAGTAGCAGAAGATGCGTATAGCGATCGTGAAACTGTCTTTGGTGAAGACAGTATGCGCGAATTGGAAAAAGTCGTTATGCTGAAAGTCGTAGACAGTAAATGGATGGAACATTTGGATCATATGGATATGCTGCGTGAAGGTATTAATTTACGGGCATATGGTCAGCGCAACCCATTGGTTGAGTATAAAGTGGAAGCCTATGATATGTTCCAGGCTATGATAGAAACGATTCAAGAAGACATTGCAAAATTAATGTTTAGGGTGAATATCGTGACCGAGCAGCAACGCCCGGAAGATCATCTTGCACATGCGAAAGAAACACGTGGTGAAGTGGAAGCGGATGCTGAAGAAGAAGTAAAGCAGCAGCCGCATGTAAATCACGATACAACAGGACGAAATGATCTATGTCCATGTGGTTCAGGTAAGAAATATAAAAAATGTTGTGGCAGAGAAAAATAAAGTTGATCCTTTATTTTTAAATAGCCTTTAGGAGTTGAGAACATGCTTTTGGAAGATTTAAAAGTACCGATTGTTGAGATTAAAAAGAAGCTGGACGAAATGGGGACTTCACTTTGACATTGCTGGCAAAGAGGAGAAAATAGCGGAACTTGAATATAAAATGGGAGAACCAAGTTTTTGGGACGATCCGGAAAAAGCACAGCTTACGATGCAAGAATTAGCTGCGGTAAAAGATGGTGTTGTCAAATACAATGCATTGAATGCAGTGTATGAAGATATGGAGATCCTTTGGGAAATGGGAACAGAAGATCAAGATGAGAGTGTCTATGACGATGTAAATGAAGCTTTACAATCGATGCAGAAACAAATTGAGGAACTTGAACTTGAACTCATGTTGTCGGGTGAATACGATACAAATAATGCAATTTTAACCTTGCATGCAGGTGCCGGTGGAACGGAAGCACAGGATTGGACGCAAATGTTGCTGCGTATGTATGTACGTTGGGCGGAGCGGAAGAATTTTAAAGTGGAAACGATGGATTTGCTGCCTGGCGATGAAGCTGGAGTAAAAAGTGCTACGATCATGATTTCTGGGCATCATGCATATGGTTATTTAAAAGCGGAAAAAGGTGTGCATCGTCTTGTACGTATTTCACCTTTCGATGCGAATGCACGTCGGCATACGTCTTTTTCTGCCTGCGATGTCATGCCGGAAATTGATGATAATGTTGAAATCGATATTAACCCGGTAGATTTACGTGTGGATACATATCGTGCCAGCGGTGCGGGCGGTCAGCATATTAATAAAACCGATTCTGCAGTTCGTATGACGCATATTCCAACGGGAATTGTCGTGCAATGTCAGAATCAACGGTCACAAATCCAAAATCGTGAACAGTGTATGAAATTGCTTAGAGCTAAATTATTTGAGCTTGAGCAGCAAAAGAAAGCGGATGCCAAAGCTGAAATTGCCGGTGAATATCAAGCGATTGAATGGGGAAGTCAGATTCGTTCTTATGTATTTCATCCTTACAATATGGTTAAGGATCACCGGACCAATGCGGAAACTGGTAATACGCAGGCGGTTATGGATGGTGAACTTGATATGTTCATTGAAGCTTACTTGAGATTGATTACGAATTAAAGTTCATAGGTACACGTTTTCCTTTTTACGTGTGCCTGTTCCTTTATTTGGTATTCGTATCATGACGATTATAACGATGTTATTGGAGGCGGAAGTATGGCAAAACGCTTTATCATGATTGGCGGGGCCCTCATATTGTTACTGGTTTTCAGTGAGTTTTTGCTGCCATCGGCAATCTCAGATGTAGTTGCCACGGCAATGAAAAATGTGACAAGTGCTGATCAAGTAAATGCTAAAGTGGAAAAGTCTCCAGCCCTCATGATGTTAGCTGGTAATTTTGATGCGATTACGGTGAAAGTTAAGAATGCGAAAACAGATCAAGTCGTATTTGATGAATTTGATGTAACTTTGCAGAATGCGCAAGTTGATATGGCAAAGTTAATACAGAATCGTAATCTTACGATGAAATCAGTAGAGGATGTTACAATAAAAGCAATTGTTTTAGAGGATGAACTGGCAAGGGCGATGAACCAATCCGTAAAGGGGATAAAAAATGCGAAAGTAAGCATTACACCGGGAAAAGTAACTGCGACGGGAGCTTTTTCAATGGGTGGTTTCATTAATGCAAAAATTATTTTAGAGGGTAATATCATTACGACAGATCAAAAAATTGTATTCCATGCAGAGCATTTTCAGATAGACAATAGTATGGTGGGGAAATTTGGCGGAACATTAGTTACCGATCTTACGCTGGTAGACTTGAAAAAATTACCGTTTGATGTAACCGTAAAAAATGTTACTTTAGAAGAAGGTAAAGCGGTCGTTTATGCCGATTCACATCGTTAAAATAATAGTCAAATTAATTTCGGTTGTAAGGTGGAGAAGATATTGAAGAAATTCAAATATAACCAATGGCTGCTTGGATTTATTGCAATTGGTCTGGTAGCTGCTTTGTCAGTGGGGATTTATCGGCATAGAGTAGAAGAAAATAATACGACAGTAGAAATGGCCATCGATTATGAAGGCCTGATAGAACTCGCGCAAATTGAAGGCGTGCCAGCGCAGACGGTATTAGAGCAGGCTAAAAAAGCAGGGATTACATCTCTTGCGGTGTATGAAACTACGTTGAAAAAGTTAACGGAAAACGGAAAAGTTACAACAACCGCTGGGGCAGACCTTATTAAGAGTTATAACAATGGTATGTTAAGCAATCCTGACTGGCGCAGTTATGTCGAAAATGGTACGGTGAGTGCAGATCAGATCTATATCGGGAGCATTCAGCCGCAGGTTTTTGCCGAAGTGAAAGAGGATTTGATTCGCAGACTTGGGGCTGCGCGTGTTGTTTCTTTGCAGGTGGGGACGCATGAGGTTTTGGCGGTAAAGGCCAATTATGAAAAAGCGTTGAAATGGAATTTAGGCATGCCGACGGATGAAATGAAGGCAGTAAACGAAGCTGGTTTTTATGTTGTAGCCAGACCAAGTAATTATACGAAGGTCAGGGAAGATGATATCCAAGCGGTGTTTGCTCGGATCGAAGGGTTTGATGTGTCCGATGTTATCTTTTCTGGAGAAGAAATTCTTGGTGCACCGAAGAAAGTGGCTGTTACAGCAGAGCTTTTTAAAGACCGTGGCTATACGCTTGGCATGATTGAACATCCATTACAGTTGCAGTTTTTTAAACAAGAGGGTTTAATGGAATTGGCGAAGCGTACGGAGTATAAAGCCGCGCGTGTTTATTCTATACCTAAGGATGAGCAGCCGAAAATGAAAGTTGCAGAGGCTGTTGAACGTTGGGTGATGACTGACCAAGAACGGAACATTCGGATTAATTTGTTGCGGACGTATGAAAAGCCAGAAGGTACAATGAATCTTTTAGAAACCAACTTAACCTATTTTTCTGATACAAAAAAAGCGTTGGAGGAGAAAGGGTTCACGATAGGAAAAGCAGGTACGTATGAGCAATATTATCCGAGTAGATTTTTACTCGTTCTAATTACACTTGGTGCAGTTGCAGCCGGTGTATTATATATGTCCTTGGTATATCCATTTAAGGAACGTTATCAATATATGCTCATGGCAGGGATGTCATTGATTTTGGTAACACCTATTATCATGGGACATGGAAATTTTGTACGAAGCATGGTTGCACTTGCCAGCGCAAATCTGTTCCCGGCACTGGCGATGATTTGGCAGTTGGATCGTTGGCGTAACAGTACGTTTAATGAAAATGCATCGATGCTGCGCATCATGTTTACCGGAGCGGGACTATTGTTGACGACTGGAGCTTTAGCTTTTATCGGCGCAGCGTATGTCGGATCGGTACTTGCTGATGTCGAATATCTATTGGAAGTCAATATTTTCCGCGGTGTAAAATTAACATTTATATTGCCAATTATTTTAGTGAGCATTGCTTTTTTAGCACGGTTTAATTTGTTTGAAGGTAAAGAATACGCAGGGAGTTTTTATTTGCAGCTCAAAAAGATTTTAAATACCCCGATTTATATAAAATCTTTGATAGGTTTCGGTTGCGCTGCACTTGCTTTGCTGATTTTCATCGGACGATCTGGTCACACGGCGGGGGTACCGGTATCAGGAGCAGAATTAAAGTTTAGAGCTTTTTTAGAACAAGCCTTGTATGCAAGACCTCGTTCTAAAGAATTGTTGATTGGGCATCCGGCATTTATGCTTGCGGTAATGTCGCTGTATAAAAAATGGCCGAGGGTCTTATTTTTCATTTTAGTAATTGTAGCAACCATCGGGCAGGGCTCCCTAGTTGAGACTTTTTGTCATTTACGTACACCAATCTTTATGTCATTTATGCGCGGTGTGGGTGGTTTAGTCCTTGGCGCCGGTGTTGGAATGATTGCTATGGTTGCAGCACATTTGCTCTACAATCTGTCTTCCTATATAGGGAGGGATACAGCAAAAAATGAGTAATATTGTAGTTTCGGGTTACTATGGCTTCAAAAATGCTGGAGATGAAGCCATGCTAGCCGCTATGATAGAAGTATTATCGGATTTAGATTCAAGTGTAAATATTACGGTTATTTCTGCAAATCCTGAAGATACTAAGCATAGACATGGCGTAAATTCGGTTTATTGGTTAAATTATTATGAAATTGGTAAAGCTTTAAAAAACAGTGATGTATTGATTAGCGGCGGTGGCAGTCTATTGCAGGATGTCACGAGCGGCAGAAGCCTATATTATTATATGAGTATATTATTTTTGGCGAAGAAAATGGGAACGCCAGTGATGCTCTATGCACAAGGCATTGGCCCGATTTGCGGACGTTTCGCGCGGAAAGCAATGCAGTATATTGGAAATCGGGTGGATTTAATCACGGTTCGTGACCATGGTTCTTTGCGGGAACTGGTAGATCTTTCGATTGATAAACCGAAAATTCATGTAACTGCCGACCCCGTTTTGGCAATTCATCCAGTGGACAAACAAATTGGCAGAAGCATTTTGCGACAGCATCAACTTGAAGGGGCCAAGCCTTTGGTAGGTATCTCAGTTCGTGAATGGCGTGAATGGGAACACTACAAAGATATATTGGCCGCGGTTACGGACAATATAACAAATGAGCTTGATGCACGTGTTGTCTTTATTCCGATGCAATATCCAGAAGATGTGATGACAGCGAAAAAGATTGTGAGCCGAACGAAATTTTCAGCAGCGGTACTCGATGATGAATATACAACGAGCGAATTATTATCTATCGTTGGAAATTTGGATTTATTAATTGGAGTTCGTTTACATGCACTTATATTTGCCGGCGTAATGGGTGTACCGATGCTTGGAATGTCTTATGATCCTAAAATTGATCGTTTTTTAACGTCAATTGGACAAGATGTCGTTGGAAATTTAGAGAATATTACTGTTGATAAACTCATGGATCGTGTCCGGGAAAAATGGCAGGAGAAAAATAATTCGCCAGAAAAGCAGGGATTGTTTATCGGTGAATTGCGTAATGCGGCATTTCAGAATGCAGAGCTTGCAATTGCACTGATTTCTAAGTGTAAATCTACGAGGTGAAATGTGTGAAGAAGATCAGACAGTATGTGGGCATGACTTTGGGGATCTTGATTGCTGCGGTAGCAATGAATTTATTCTTGATTCCGCATAAGATTGCTGCCGGCGGCGTAAGTGGATTAGCGACTGTTCTGCATTATTTATTTGATTTTCCCGTTGGAATGATTATGTTGGTAATCAACATACCGATTTTCATATTCGGATTAAAAATTTTGGGCGCGCGTTATGGCATGAATACATTGTATGGCGCGGCTATGTTATCTGTTTTTATTGATCTTACGCAGCCTTTTACGCCAGTTGTTACCGATGATATTTTGCTCAATTGTCTTTATGGCGGGGTGATGTCTGGCGTCGGTATGGGCTTGGTATTTCGGTTTAAAGGCAATACCGCGGGGACTGCTTTGCTTGCGGCAATTTTAAATAAACTTTTCCGCATTAGTGTAGGGCAGGCATTGCTTGTAGCAGATGCTTGTGTAGTTGCTTTCGCAGGCATTGTTTTTCATAGTCCTGAACTGGCGCTTTATGCGACGATTTCAATTTTTGTGACTTCGCAGATTGTTGACTTGGTACAGGAAGGTCCGGCGACGAGCAAATCATTTTTGATTATGGCGGAGCAGCCGGAAGAATTGGCAGATAAAATTTTTCAAGAGATTGATCGCGGTGTTACTTATTTACAAGGCCGTGGCGGCTATACGGGACAAAGTCGCGAAATGCTCCTTTGTGTTGTGGATACGAGTCAAGTAACGACGTTAAAAGAACTGATTATGCACCATGATAAAAAAGCCTTTATCATTGTAAACGATGCACATGAGGTTTTTGGTGAAGGTTTTAGTAGTTATGAGAAGAAAAAAGTATAGACGCTTTGGACGGATAAAGTGGTTCCTAGATGCATAGGCATGTAGTGAACCACTTTTTTGTTGTAAAATTTTCGTTAAAAGGAGATTCTTATGATTTTTTTTGCGAAAAATTTTTGTAAGCGCCTTATGGTTTTGTGCATGGCAGCAGTCGCATTGCTAAAATTGCATACGACAGTGACCATGTTTATTTCCATTTTTATTTCTGTTTTGTGCTATGCACTGCCGTTTGATGTGTACTTTGCTATCGGATTTGTTTTATTGCTCTTTGCGCATGAGTTCGGACATATCATTGCGGCAAAAGTCGTGGGGCTTCGTACGTCTCCGCCTATTTTCATCCCGTTTTTGGGTGCAATGGTGCATTTAAAAAGGCAGCCGGTCAATGCGAAAATGACTGCAAATATTGCGATCGGAGGTCCGGCAATGGGAGCACTCAGCGCGCTGGTTTGCATTGCTTGTTATTTTTGGACGGATCAAAAACTGTGGCTGACTTTGGCTTATATTGCCTGCATTTTAAATTTGTTTAATTTGATTCCAAGTGAGCCTTTAGACGGAGGGAAAATCGTCGTTGCCATTTCACCGCATTTTTGGTGGCTGGGTACGATGATGATTGGTTTATTATTTTTTTATACCTATAATATGTTAATTTTCATCATATTTCTTTTTTCTTTATCGAGGGTATGGAAGATCAATCGTACAAACTATACGGAAACTTATTATCAGATCAGCCGAAAAAAAAGATGGATGGTCTTTAGCTGGTATATAGGATTAATTGCAGTTTTAGGGATTGCGACTTTGTATATATGGGAATTACTATGATAGAATGGTTTTTCTGTAAATTTTATGATTGCAAAAAAAGGTTTTTTAATAAAAATGTCTAAAGATATAACGTTATGAGGGATTTTGTATTTTTTTGAGTTAAGGGGGTCTTGTCACCGTTGATACATATGAGTGAAATTTCGAAAGTATACGAAAATGGTTCACTGGCACTGAACAATATTAATATTGATATTGAAAAAGGAGAGTTTGTTTTTCTTGTTGGTTCGAGTGGTGCTGGTAAATCTACTTTTATAAAAATGTTGTTTCGTGAGGTATTACCATCGAAAGGGCAGTTGATCGTAAACGGTCGTAATGTGATGACCATGAAAGAGGAAGAAGTACCGTATTTAAGACGTGGATTGGGAATCGTGTTTCAGGATTATCGTCTTTTGCCGGATAAAACGGTATATGAAAATGTTGCGTTTGCAATGCAGGTAATTGAAGCACCGCGTCGTGAGATGCAAAAACGTGTAAACAGTGTGCTCGATCTTGTTGGTTTACGTGATAAACTTAAAAGTTTACCGTCTCAGTTATCGGGTGGTGAGCAGCAGCGGGTAGCGATCGCGCGGGCGATTGTGAATAATCCGATGGTTGTAATTGCCGATGAACCGACTGGTAACTTAGATCCGGAGACGTCTTGGGACATCATGAAAATTTTTGAACGGGTAAATAAATCAGGTACGACAATCGTTATGGCAACGCATGATAAAACGATCGTCGATACAATGCAAAAAAGGGTAATTGCGATTGAAGATGGCTGTATTGTTCGCGACGAAGTGAAGGGAGCATACGGCTATGAAGATTAGAACTTGGGAATATTTTATTCGGGAAGTATTTATTTCTTTAAAACGCAACAATTGGATGACCTTTGCATCGATTAGTACAGTTGCAGTGTCTTTACTGATTTTAGGATTGTTTTTAATCATGGTATTGAACCTGAATAATATGGCGACAGCGCTTGAATCGCAGGTGCAAATTAATGTATATTTGCATGATGATTTAAGTGATGAGAAAATGGAAGCCATTGGTGAGAAGATTCAAAAGATTTCCGGTGTGGAAGAAGTTCAATTTGTTACGAAGAAAGAAGCCATGGAAAGGTTTAAACAGCGTCTAGGTGATCAGCAGGGATTGCTGACTGCATTGGGTGAGGTAAATCCACTGCCAAATGCCTTTGAAGTTAAATTAAACTCTCCTGAGCATGTAAAAGCTGCGGCAGATGCAATCAATACATATGAGGGTGTCGAGAATGCAAAATTTGGACAAGAAGTGATTGATCAATTGTTTGAATTAACAAAGATGATTCGAATTTTTGGGTTCGTGATTATTGTGTTTTTAGCCTTCGCGACAATATTTATTATTTCCAATACGATTCGTTTAACCGTATTTGCGAGACGGAAAGAGATTGGCATTATGAAATATGTGGGGGCGACGGATTGGTTTATTCGCTGGCCTTTCCTTATGGAAGGCATGGTGTTGGGATTTGTTGGTTCAATTGTAGCGACAATGGTACTGCGTAATTCTTATGGCGCGGTTGTAGCTAGAATCTACGAAACACTGACATTTTTGCCTTTAATTCCGGAACAGCCGTTTTTGGATCGGATCAGTATTTTGATGATTGTTGTTGGTACTGCAATTGGTGCCTTGGGAAGTACGATTTCGTTGAAACGGTTTATGAAAGTATAAGGAGAGGTTTTAATGAAAAATTTAAAACGTTATTGTACTACTTTAACCCTGCTATGTTTCGTTGGTTCTTTTTCCTTAACCGTTTTTGCGAATTCTCTTGACAATAAATTGAATGAAATACAAACACAGATGTCAGACCAAAAAGGTAAAGTCGACGATGCAAAAAAGCAAGTGGACAGCGTGTCTGAACAACTTAGAGTCTTGCAGCAGGATTTACAAACTGCAACCGATGAATATAAGGCAGTGAAGAAGCAACTCAATGATACAGAAGAAAAAATTGAGGAAAATAAAGAAATTTTAGCAAAAGCAGAAAAAGATTTGGCGAAGCGGATGAAGATTTTAAATAAACGAATTCGTGACATTTATGAAAATGGTCAAATCAGCTATGTCGATGTATTATTTGGGGCAAAAGATTTCAATGACTTTATGACGCGGATGGATTTATTAAAGCGTGTCATTAAACATGATTATGACTTGATTACAAAGATTCAAAGTGAACGTGCTTTGATTTTAGATAAAAAAGCCGAACTGGAACGCGATCAAGCGACTTTGAAAGAACTTGAGAAAGCCGCAGAAGAAAAAAGAAAACTAGTTGAAGCCAGTAAAGAGAAAAAAGAAAAAGTCCTAGATCAAGCGGTCAATGATCGTGATACGGCTGAACGTGCTTATCAAGAATTATTAGAGGCTTCAAAGCAGGTAGAGCAAATGATTCGTCAGAGTCGTTATCCGATCAGTGGTGGACAAGGCAGTGGTAAATCGACCGGCTCTATGATTTGGCCGATTGATGGGCCGATTACGTCTGAATATGGTTGGCGCACACATCCGATTTTTGGAACGTCTAAATATCATAGTGGAATTGATATCGGCGGAGATTATGGGATGCCAGTTCATGCAGCGGATGGTGGAGTGGTTATTTATGCTGGATGGATTAGTGGATATGGAAATGCAGTGATTATTGATCATGGAAATAGTGTATCTTCATTGTATGGGCATAATGAAAGCTTAGCTGTTAGTGAAGGACAAAGTGTTTCACAAGGCCAGGTAATTGCCTATTGTGGATCGACTGGCTATTCAACAGGGCCACATGTTCATTTTGAAGTACGGGAAAATGGTTCTCCGGTGAGCCCGTATAATTATTTACGTTAGTATAAATATGGCGTTTTTCGCATACGTTATAGCAATGTAGACGATAAGCGGAAAATAAAATTATAGAAAGCAACAGGATGTTAAGGGGAAAAATAACATTCTGTTGCTTTTTATAGCAGTGAATAGAGGTGGGGAAATGAGTAAAAAAAAGCTGATATTAGGATCTATATTCCTAGTCTTATTGACGATGTTTGCGACACTTTCAGGTGTTTATTACGTATTGGGGCTGAATCAATTTAAAGTTTCCAATACCGTTCGCTTTTTACATGCGTTAAGATTTATTGACAGCCAGTTTGTAAATGAAGTAAGTGAAAATAAATTAATTACAGGTGCGATTTCCGGAATGATGGCTTCCCTAGAGGATCCACATTCGATTTACTTAGATCCGCAAATGTATAAAGAATTAATGAGTCATACGGAAGGATCATTTGGCGGTGTCGGAATTGTAATGGGGGTAAAAGACAAAGTGCTTACCGTTGTTGCTCCAATTGAAGGCACACCGAGTTTTACAGCTGGTATTAAGAGTGGCGATAAAATTGTAAAAATTAATGGGGAAGATACGAAAGAGCTTGCCGTGGATCAAGCTGCAAATAAAATTCGCGGTGAAATTGGCACAGAAATCACGTTAACAATTCAACGTGAGGGCGAAGAAGAAAAAGATTATGTGTTAACGCGTTCGAATATTGAAATTAAGACAGTCGCAAGTAAAATGCTAGATGGTGGAGTTGGCTACATTCGAATTTCTACCTTTAGTGAACATACCGGCAAGGACGTCGATAAAGCATATAAAGAATTAGAAGAACAAGGGATGAAAGCAATCGTTTTAGATTTACGTGACAATCCAGGGGGATTGCTCAATACGAGTGTAGAGGTTGCTAATTATTTCATTCCAAAAGGGACAGTTGTTTCTACGATAAAACGTGATGGAACAAGAGAAGTTCTGAGTGCAACAAAATTGGATGCAGTTAAGTATCCGGCAGCAGTTTTGGTAAATGGCGGTAGTGCAAGTGCTTCTGAAATTGTATCCGGTGCAATTCAAGATACACAGTCCGGTACGATTGTTGGCACAAAATCCTACGGTAAAGGATCGGTGCAAATCGTAATGCCAA
This sequence comes from Massilibacillus massiliensis, assembly GCF_900086705.1. NCBI lineage: Bacteria > Bacillati > Bacillota > Negativicutes > Selenomonadales > Sporomusaceae > Anaerosinus > Anaerosinus massiliensis. The sequence continues at coordinate 2,940,469 of NZ_LT575483.1, forward strand.
TGTATGGCGGCGATGCATTAAAATTGACCATTGCTAAATATTATACGCCAAATGATCGCTCAATTGATGGGATTGGTATCGAACCCGATGTTGTTGTGGAACCAAATGGTACAACGGATAATCAGTTGGAAAAGGCGATAGAGATTGTGAAGGGCAAGCTGCAATAAAATTACTAGGGACAGATAGGCTGCGGGCTGGCGATAAGAACTCATCTGCGTCGTTACAGTAAGGGGCTGCTCGTCGACGTACGGTAAGTACGACTCCTTCGCAACCCCTTACTGTGCCTAGCATCTGAGTACTTCTTGCCAACCGGCAGCCTATCTTCGTGCTAGTTTATAAGTGGCACGGATTTTAGCACATCCTATTCACTTCGGTGAATAGGATGTGCTTTGTTGTGTCAGAAGACTGTCGCACTTTGGTGCGGCAGTTTTTGCTTTGTTTTCGTTCTCCCGGCCTTTTCCGGAAAAATACGTTCCGAAGGATGAAAAAATAGTGGTTTGCGTAAAAAAATCCGTTTGTCTGAGCGAAGCGAGTTAAGGATTTTAGCAAGCCACTATTTTTTCAAGTATTTTGGAGGCTTAGGGCCTAGCCTTTTTGGTCCTTTTGCGGCTATGGCAAAAGGACATCTATTCTCATCCTATACGAAGAATATAAGTAAAGTCTTAGTGCGGTAGCCATGTTTAGTTATTTATAGATTTTGGATATGATAATAAAATAATCCATTTGTTTCGTACATATGTTTGTGCTATAATTTTAAGAATAATGATTCTTTATAATTAAGTTTAAATAGAGATGTGAAAAGTCTTTTTGCTTGGTGAGGTGTTTTTATGGCGAATGTCCCAAAATTACAGACTGTGTATCAAGATGGCGGTGTACCGTTTAAAGTCGTATCGGAATTTGAACCGACTGGTGATCAGCCGAAGGCGATTGAAGCGCTTGTAGGTGGTATAGAAAATGGACAAGAAGCACAGGTTTTACTCGGTGCCACGGGAACCGGTAAAACTTTTACGATTGCAAAAACAATTGAACGTGTACAGAAACCTACTTTGGTTATTGCACATAATAAAACGCTTGCAGCACAGCTTGCCAGTGAGTTTAAAGAATTTTTTCCGAATAATGCAGTGGAATATTTTGTGAGTTATTATGATTATTATCAACCGGAAGCGTATATTGCGCATACGGATACGTATATTGAGAAAGATGCATCCATTAATGATGAAATCGATAAATTACGCCACTCGGCGACTTGTTCTTTATTTGAACGTCGCGATGTAATTATTGTTGCGAGTGTTTCTTGTATTTACGGGTTAGGATCACCGGAGGATTATCATGGATTGGTCTTATCAATCAGACAGGGACAGATTTATGATCGTGATGCGATTTTACGTAAGTTGGTCAGCATTCAATATGAACGAAATGATATAAATTTTACGCGCGGAAAATTTCGTGTACGTGGTGATGTTGTCGAAATTTTTCCGGCCGGTTATAATGAACGGGCAATTCGTGTGGAGTTGTTTGGTGATGAGATTGAACGCATCTTGGAAATTGATGTATTAACGGGAGAAATCTATGGTGAGCGCAAGCACATTACGGTCTATCCGGCATCTCACTATGTAACATCAAGAGAAAAAATGCTGGAAGCAGTAACTGCGATCGAGGCGGAATTAGAAGAAAGACTCCAGTATTTAAAAGCAAATCAAAAATTGGTAGAAGCACAGCGACTAGAACAGCGAACGCGCTATGATATTGAAATGATGCTGGAGATGGGATATTGCTCAGGTATTGAAAACTATTCAAAACATTTGACAAAAAGAGAGACAGGAGAAGCACCATTTACCTTGGTGAATTATTTTCCCGATGATTTTCTGATTGTGATCGATGAATCGCATGTAACTTTACCACAGATCAGGGCAATGTATGCAGGGGATCGCTCACGGAAGGAATCTCTAGTGGCGAATGGGTTTCGTTTGCCGTCTGCTTTTGATAACAGACCGTTTAAATTTGAGGAATTTGTAAAATGTATCAACCAGATTATTTACGTTTCGGCAACGCCGGCTAAATATGAGATGGAACAGGCAAATCAAGTTGTAGAACAGATCATCAGACCAACAGGGCTCTTGGATCCGGAAATCGATATACGTCCCTTGAAAGGGCAGATGGATGATCTATTAAGTGAAATAAAAAAACGAATTTTGTTAAAAGAACGCGTGTTAGTTACGACCTTGACTAAAAAAATGGCGGAGAATTTAACAGAGTATTTAAAAGAAATGGGGATTAAAGTTCGTTATCTGCATTCCGATATTGTTACGATGGAACGGGCAGAAATTATTCGTGATTTGCGTGCAGGGGTATTTGATGTACTGATTGGAATTAATTTATTGCGTGAAGGATTGGATTTGCCGGAAGTTTCTTTGGTGGCGATTTTGGATGCTGATAAAGAGGGCTTTCTGCGTTCGGATACTTCCCTGATTCAGACGATTGGACGGGCGGCACGTAATGTACAAGGCAGAGTTATCATGTACGCCGATCATATGACAGATTCGATGAAGCGGGCGATAGGGGAAACGGATCGTCGCCGTGAAGTGCAAAGAGCGTATAATGAAGCACATGGAATTACACCGCGTACTGTGCAAAAACGTATCAAGGATTTGATTCAAACAACGAAAGTTGCAGAAGGCGCAGTCGAGTATAAAACAAAATCGAATATCAATATGTCTGATCAGGAAAAGCAAGAATTGATGACTACGCTGGAAAAAGAAATGCGCGAGGCTTCACGCAAGTTAGAATTTGAACGTGCCGCTAATTTGCGGGATATGATTGTCGAATTAAAAATGAGTTTACCAGCAAAAATGACAACGAAAAAATCAAACCGCAAGAAGAAATGATTTTAAATAATAGATAAAATCGTTATATGAGATGCAGGGAAAGGAATTTGCAGTGAAAGATAAAATTGTCGTAAAAGGTGCCAGAGAGCACAACTTAAAAAATATTGATATAGAAATTCCGCGTGATCAATTGGTGGTTGTAACGGGTTTAAGTGGTTCAGGAAAATCTTCTTTGGCGTTTGATACGATTTATGCTGAAGGGCAGAGACGGTATGTGGAGTCACTTTCTGCATATGCGCGGCAGTTTTTGGGGCAAATGGATAAACCTGATGTAGATTATATCGAAGGCTTATCTCCCGCGATTTCTATTGACCAAAAGACAACGAGCCGCAACCCTCGTTCTACAGTAGGAACTGTTACGGAAATTTATGATTATCTTCGTCTGATGTTTGCGCGTGCTGGTCGTCCGCATTGTCCAAAATGTGGTAAAATGATTTCACAGCAAACCGTTGATCAGATGGTCGATCAATTGTTATTGCAGCCAGAATCGACAAAGATTATGGTAATGGCACAAGTGGTGCGTGGAAAGAAAGGTGAGCACCAAAAAATATTGGATTCTATCCGTAAAAATGGCTATGTCAGAGTACGAATTGATGGGCAAATACAAGATGTAAATGATGAAATTAAATTAGAAAAAAATAAAAAACATACAATTGAAGTCGTGATAGATCGGCTGGTACTTCGTGAAGGGATTGGTCAACGGTTGGCAGATTCATTAGAAACTGCTTTGACGTTAGGCGAAGGTGTAGTGTTAGTGCAAATTATTGATGGCGAGGAATTGATGTTTAGTCAAAACTTTGCTTGCGTAGATTGCGGGATTAGTCTGCCTGAAATTGCACCGCGCATGTTTTCTTTTAACAGTCCGTTCGGAGCTTGTCCGGCTTGCAGCGGGCTGGGGAATAATATGGAGTTTGATCTTGATCTGGTGATGCCGGATACAAATAAAAGTTTTATAGATGGATTATTTGCACCGTTATCAAAAAACATAAATTCTTATGCAATGTGTCAGCTTGATGCTGTTCTTGTAAAATATGGTTATTCTTTAGACAGCTCTTGGGATGATCTAGATGAGCCAGTGAAAGAAATTATTTTATATGGTTCTGGTGAGGAAAAATTTAAATACCATTATGAAAATATGTATGGCGAATACAAGGAATATAATTCGCAATTTGAAGGCGTGATGCCAATGCTCAATCGGCGTTATAGCGAATCTCACTCAGATATGCAAAAAGAAGAATATGAGAGTTATATGAGCAGTAAGACATGTCCGGTTTGTAATGGCGCACGTTTAAAACCAGAAACGCTGGCGATTCAAATTGGCGGGAAAAATATTCATGAAGTTACTTGTTTAACGATCGCTGCATGTAAAGATTTTTTTGCGAATTTAGAATTGAATGCAAGAGAAACAATGATTGCAGCACAAATTTTGAAAGAAATTCATGCTAGACTTGGCTTTTTATTGGATGTTGGATTAGACTATCTGACTTTGGATCGGGCTGCAGGAACCTTATCCGGTGGGGAAGCGCAGCGAATTCGACTTGCTACTCAAATTGGATCAGGCCTTGTGGGAGTGCTTTATATTCTGGATGAGCCGAGCATTGGGCTGCACCAACGCGATAACAATCGTTTATTAGCGACTTTAAAACATTTACGTGATGTTGGCAATACGTTGATTGTGGTAGAACATGATGAAGATACCATGTATGCTGCGGATCATATTATTGACATAGGTCCGGTTGCAGGTGCAGGTGGGGGACATGTTGTCGCACAAGGTACGGTAGAGGAAATTAAAGCAAATTCTTGTTCTATTACCGGGCAATATTTAAGTCGAAAGAAATATATTCCTGTGCCGAAAGAGCGTAAAAAGACGAATGGTAAGTGGCTTGAAGTCATTGGCGCTAAGGAAAATAATTTAAAAAATATCAATGTGAAATTTCCCATTGGATTATTTACTGCGGTAACAGGGGTCTCCGGTTCAGGAAAATCTACTTTGGTCAATGAAATTTTATATAAAGGGCTGGCGAGCAAACTTTATCAAGGACGTGGTAAAGCAGGATCGTATAAAGAAATTCGCGGCATAGAATATATTGATAAAATTATTGATATTGATCAGTCCCCGATTGGCAGAACACCACGTTCGAATCCTGCCACCTATACAGGGTTATTTGATCATATTCGTGAAGTGTTCAGTCAAACCAATGAAGCGAAAATGCGTGGATATAAGCCTGGGCGTTTTAGCTTCAATGTAAAGGGTGGGCGGTGTGAAGCTTGTCATGGAGACGGTATTATCAAAATTGAAATGCACTTTTTGCCGGATGTTTACGTTCCCTGTGAAGTTTGTAAAAGTGCCCGCTATAATCGTGAAACGTTAGAAGTACATTATAAAGGAAAGTCAATTTCCGATGTACTCAATATGGTAATTGATGATGCAGCAGAATTCTTTAAAAATATTCCGAGATTACAGCGTAAATTACAAATCTTACAAGATGTTGGACTTGGCTATATAAAATTAGGACAACCAGCTACGACGCTTTCCGGCGGTGAAGCACAGCGCGTCAAACTTGCAACGGAACTAGCACGGCGCAGCACTGGTAAAACGCTGTATATTCTTGATGAACCGACAACGGGTTTGCATACGGCAGATATTCATAAATTATTGGAAGTGTTGAAACGTCTTGTTGAATGTGGGGATACAGTCGTTGTGATCGAGCATAATTTAGACGTAATCAAGACTGCAGATTATGTGATTGATCTTGGCCCAGAGGGTGGATTCAGAGGTGGTACCATTGTTGCAAAAGGGACACCAGAAGATATCGCTGCTGTGCCAGAATCTTATACAGGTCAGTTTTTGAAGCCATTGCTTGAAGAAAAATTGGATGTAGAATAAGATAAATTAACCCTATCAGCTGGCAGATGGGGTCAAATATTAAAGTGGTATAAACGGCTATTTATAGCTGTTTATACCACTTTATTTTGGCTCTTTGTCAAATGTTGTGGTTTAGACAGGATGGAAAAATCCATCCTGTCTTTTTATATGCAGATTTCTGTAAAAATTCGTTTCTTTCGCACTTTTCTTCTTTCCGGATTGTTTAATAAATAGATAATGCGCCGTTTAAAGTTATCAAAATTTCTGTAGCTGTAACATATTCTTTTTAGGTTCTTTATTGTCGTATTGCATCCTTCTGTAAAGCCATTGTTATAGCCGGTTGCTATTGCATGTAGGATTTCCGTTTTCCACTGAATCGTTGTATTCCATAAAGTTTGAAAGGGTTTCAAATTTTGCTTTTCTACGGCTGCTTGAAATCCTTTCAGCTTTTGTATAAATTGCTTGCTGTCTTTGCTGTCAAGAAGATCAAAATAAACTTCTTTCATTGCGTAGGCAGCAGATAAATCCTCTGAGTAATTCAGCATGACTTGCAAAGCTGCACGGTCTTCATCGTTAGAAAGATTCTTTTCTCTAGTGAGCATAAGATATCTAGCACGTTTAAAATACCTTCGCTGATTTTCTGGAAGGTTGCTTTGCACCTGCTTTCGAATGGTATTTAAAGCGTCATTTGCCATTCGTACCGCATGAAATTTATCTGCTGCAATTTTGGCATTCGGAAAGCATTCTTTGGCCATTTTTCTAAAGGATGAACTTAAATCTATACTCACATGCTTAACTTTTAAGCGCTCGGCTAAAGGATAGGCAAGGATCTTTGCATAAAGGATATCCGGAGAACGATCTTCAATAATATTTAAGCAAGTGTAGTTATTCAGATCGTTTATGACGACCTGAAATTTTGCGCCAGCATTGCCTTTAAACTCATCAATCGAGATAGATGAGGAAAGATTAGATGAAGCGGGAGAAACCGATTTAAACAAACGCTGTACCGTAGAGATTGAAAGTTTATATCGGTGAGCAATATCGGTAGAAGTAACCAAAAACCCATGTTCTTGAAGTATTTTAGCAATAAGTTCACGAGACATTCGCTGGTATTTGGAAAGAAGAGAATTCTGTTCAGAAAAAGCTTTCCCGCAAGAGGAACATCTGTACCTGCGTCTGCGATAGACAAGGAGGAACTCTGTATTTGAGAGCAACAAAGTTTTAACAGGCTGATGTCTATAGTCATGAATTTTTAAAGTTTGTGTCTGACAATGAGGGCAGGCATGGGATTTTACAGGTAAGGTGAGTAAAAAAGTATGATCATCGATGAGTTTTAAACTGTTTTCTGGTAAATGCATAATAGATGTGATAAAATTCATATTGGACATGGCGATTTCTCCTAGATGTTAGTTTTGGTCAATTAATATTTTACTAGAAATCTCCCATGTCTTTTTGTATGCAAAAAAATAAATGTTGTAGTTTTGATTTTCATCAAAACCACAACATTTATTATAGAGCCTTTATTTTACTTATTTCAGTTAACATTTGCATAATCGTTGTTTGGTATTGTTGCTGTTTTTTTATGTGCATTGTCCACAACTATCGCAATTACTGGAAGTGCACTTCGTTGGCATGATCGTAACTTTGCTATCAGAGAGCGGATAACGATGCTCTGTAGAGTTCGTAATCATAACATCAGTATCCGTAAAAGTTAAGGTAAGGGGCAAGCGGATGGTATCATGATCATCTAGAGGTTTGATTTTTTCAATAGGTTTGATAAAATCAATGGTTTCTTTTGTTGTAATGGTAAATTGATCGATGGTTTTTATGGATGCGATATCTCCAGTTTCATTAAATTGGAGAGAATTGCGATCCGCGTGGATGCCAATGCTTTGTGGATCGAAAGCATGGACTTTGCCAATGGGCGTTGCAATTGGTGTTGGGCTAGCAGGTTCCACGGAAGTTAGATTGCCGTGCTGATCCAAAGAAAAACCGGTTTTTACAGCGATCGTACCAACGGGCGTAGTAAGGTCTATTACCTCGCTTGGATGTAAGGTTAAACTACATAGCTTCCCTGTTTCATAAAAATATAAGCTGATAATCTTGGCAGTGAATTTTGCAAATTTAAAATCGAAATCAAAGGGCATTGTCAGCTCATTTTCTTGGTTTTCCGACCAGTAACCACTGAGTTTGCCATTGAGGGGAAACAATCTCTTGATTGCACCGGTGGGATAAAAGGTGAGGAATTCAGCGGGAAATTTACCAATTGGCGTTTGGATTTGAGTGCTCACTTCGAGGGAAATGCTTTTTAAATCCCCCGATTCATAAAAGGTTAGGGAATTGATATATTTACGTCGTAAGTCATCATAATGATATTGCGGCACCAAATCGCCAACCGTTGTTTTCACAATGTTTTTTTCTTGGAGGATGCAGCCTGCTAAGATCCCATTGGGGTGATATTCTTCACGGGTGCAATCCAGAAGTGTACCATAATTTGTTGCAATGTCCATCGTTGATCATCCTCACTATTTACAGATTTTTTTTGTAATTGTTACAAGTATCGCTGCGCCACGCTTTTTTCTGATAATATCAAATTGGTTTGTGTATTCAAACGTTTCTAGCCAAGGGGGAAGGTGTGAACAGAGTACGTCTAATTTTACAAATGGAATATTGTGTAAAAATGATTGTAAAGCTTTTTTGGATGAAATATCAGGGCGATTTTCTTGCAATTGAATGAGATCTAAAAAATAAATACCATCAACAGTCTCAATAGGCGTGGTTGGTATCGCTTCATCTCGCTTGATATTCTCTGTATTGTTATTGATATCCATAAGAATTTCATTTAAAATGGTTGTTTGAAAACTAGGTATTTCAAATATATGAAAGCCCATACGATCAAAAACATTGTATGCAAGGCCAGTAATAGACTGGCTGACAATGATCTTACAATCATCTAATTTAGTAATTAAATTGCGTACTTGATTTCTGATGTCTTGCAGATTGGTTGATAAATCAATTTGATAAGGTATTTGTTTTCTCGCGATCCAATCATTCTTTCGTTTTTCAAAGACGATAAGCGTATTTGCTTCGCTTAACTTAGCAAGGTCCGTTTGTCCTTTGAAGGTTACAGCAATTTTCTCTGCCATATCGATCACGCCCTTTCTTTGTAAATTAAAGTTTATATAATTTAAATACTATAACGATGTGTATATAAAAAGTCAATAATTAAAAATGTATACAAAATTTTTATGAAAGTGCAAGATGTATATTTTTGTCGAAAACAAAAGTGTTTTAATAAGAAACAAAAAATTTTAAAGCCAAAAATAAAATCGCTTAAATTTAAAAATCAAATCGTTTTCAGGTCAGAATATTGCGATAATTAAAAAAAAATTACATGAAAATGGCTGTTGACAGAGAGAAAGTTTTAAATTATAGTTACCGTATAAACAATTTAAACAAAAATATTTTAAGTTTTTTAAAAATATTATTTAAAAAATTAATAAGGTAGTACTAAGACAGAGACAGTCTTAATTATGAGCGTTTGCTATAATTAAGACTGTTTTTTGATTTCTAGGGGATAAAGTATAAATCATTTCCAAGGCAAGTTGGTGATGATCATACTTTAAATAAAAATTAAGTGAAATGAGATGGAGGGTTTTCTTATGAGACAAGTAGCTATTTATGGTAAAGGTGGAATTGGTAAATCTACGACAACACAAAATTTAAATGCTGGTCTTGGTACAATGGGCAAAAAAATCATGATTGTTGGTTGTGATCCTAAAGCAGACTCAACTCGCTTAATTTTAGGCGGATTAGCACAACAAACGGTGCTTGACACATTAAGAGAAGAAGGCGACGACGTAGAACTAGATCTTGTATTAAAACCAGGTTTTTCCGGCATTAAATGTGTAGAATCCGGTGGCCCGGAACCAGGCGTTGGCTGCGCCGGTCGTGGTATCATCACATCCATTAATTTATTAGAACGCCTTGGGGCATATGAAGAAGATCTTGATTATGTTTTTTATGATGTACTTGGTGATGTTGTATGTGGTGGGTTTGCAATGCCAATCCGTGAGGGGAAGGCAAAAGAAATTTATATTGTTGCATCAGGTGAAATGATGGCGTTATATGCAGCGAACAATATATCAAAAGGGATTACCAAATATGCACAAACAGGCGGGGTACGCTTGGGTGGTATCATTTGTAACAGTCGTAAAGTGGACGGTGAAGCTGAACTAGTGGAAGCATTCGCTAAAGAGCTTGGTTCACAAATGATTCATTTTGTACCACGTGACAACATGGTGCAAAGAGCTGAAATTCATAAAAAAACAGTCATTGAATTTGATCCTGCATGCGGCCAGGCAGATGAATATAGAACACTTGCGAAAAAAATTGATGAAAATAAAATGTTTGTTATTCCCAAACCATTGACGCAAGAACGTTTGGAAGAATTGCTTATGGAACATGGATTGATGGATATTTGAAGCTAAATAGCAAATGTAAGCAAAAGAGCAATGTTGAGAGGAGTTTACTATCATGATCATGATTAGAGCAATTGTTAGACCGGAGAAATCTAACCTTGTATTATCGGAGCTTTCTGATGCTGGATATTCGGGGGTAACCAAAGAAGAAGTGTATGGCCGTGGTCGTCAAAAAGGGATTGTTGTCGGCGAGGTACATTATGATGAATTGCCGAAAGAGCTATTAATTATCTTTGCCGATGATGAAGATAAAGACGATATCATCAAAATTATTTTGAAAAACGCGAAGACCGGTGAAGGTAATTTCGGTGATGGACGTATTTTCGTGAGTCCAGTACTGGAGGCATATACGATCAGTTCAGGCAAAGCGGGCTTATAAGGGAAGGGGTGGCTATAAAATGAGAGAAATTATGGCTTTTATACGGATGAATATGGTAAACCCGACCAAGCAGGCGCTTGCAAAAGCTGGTTATCCGGCGTTTAACTTTTCAAAAGCTGTGGGCCGTGGCAAAAAACCACTTGCGACAGAAGCAATTGAAGTCATCATGGAGAATGCTGGTTCTGTACCTGCCGATTCGATTGGTGAACATTTATCGGAAGGTACACGGCTTGTGCCGAAACGTGCTTTTACGCTCATTGTAGATGATCAGCAAGTAGATTTGGCAGTGAAAACGATTATAAAAGTAAATCAGACAGGCAAGCCTGGTGATGGTAGAATTTTCGTTATGCCAGTGATAGAAGGCTATAATATTAGAACAGGAGAATGTCGCCTAAGAGAAAGCGATTTGACAGATAGGAGGTAATGGCTGTGGATAAAAGGACGAAAATTTTAGATAAGTATTCTGCGCGGGTTTTTAAAAACCGCAAAGATCATATCGTTGAGCTGGATGATGCTGTGAATCCTCAAAGCATCGCAGCCAATAGCCGAGCAATACCAGGGGTTATGACGAATCGCGGTTGTTGTTATGCTGGCTGTAAAGGTGTTGTTTTGGGCCCCTTAAAAGATGTTGTGACGATCACGCATGGCCCAATTGGTTGTGGTTTTTATACTTGGGGAACGCGTCGTAGTAAAGCAAAAGCTGACGATGATGGTAGAAACTTTATTGAATATAGTTTTTCCACTGATATGCAAGAGCCAGATATTGTATTTGGTGGTGAAAAAAAATTAAAACAGGCAATTACTGAAGCAATTGCGCTTTTCAAACCATCGTGTATTATGATTTGCTCCACTTGCCCAGTTGGCTTAATCGGTGATGATATTAATGCGGTAGCGACTTGGACAGAAGAAACATATAAAATACAATGCGTTGCTTACAGCTGTGAAGGTTATAAAGGGGTCAGTCAATCCGGTGGTCATCATATCGCCAATAATAGCTTAATGAAATATGTAATTGGTACTGGAGATGCAGTGCCAACGAAAAAGTTTTCCGTGAATGTTTTAGGAGAATATAATATTGGTGGCGATGGTTGGGAAACTTCTCGTATTTTGAAAAGAATTGGCTACGAAGTGATTTCGGTATTTACCGGTGATGGCAGTTATGAAGAAATAAAAAATGCGCATACAGCAAACTTAAATTTAGTGCAATGCCATCGTTCCATCAACTATATTGCAGAAATGATGAAAACGAAGTATGGCATTGATTGGATCAAGGTTAACTTTATCGGCGTCGATGAAACCGTTCGTTCCTTACGTGAAATGGCAGCGTATTTTGATGATGCGGATTTGACCGCGCGGACAGAAGCTGTGATCGCCGATGAACTTGCAAATATTGCGGATGATATGGCCTATTATAAATCAAGATTACAAGGGAAAAAAGCTGGTTTATTCTGCGGGGGATCGCGTTCTCATCACTATCAAAACTTACTTGCTGACCTAGGCGTAGAGACGGTGGTAGCCGGTTACGAATTTGCCCATCGCGATGATTATGAAGGGCGGGAAGTGATTCCAACCATCAAAACAGATGCGGATAGTAAAAATATCGAGGAAATGACGGTTACACCAGATGAAAAACATTTCCGTTTACTACTCAGCAAGGAAAAATTCGAGCAATTGTCTAAGACCATTGATTTAGAAGCGTATGCTGGGATGATTAAAGATATGGGCAATGGTACAGTGGTAGTCGATGACTTTAATCATTATGAAACTGAGCAGTTAATCGAATTATTCAGACCTGATATTTTTTATTCAGGCATTAAAGATAAATACGTGATTCAAAAAATAGGCGTTGTATCCAGGCAATTGCATTCTTATGATTATAGCGGCCCTTATGCCGGTTTTAAAGGAGCAGTTAATTTCGCTAGAGATACGACGATGGGCGTTTCCACACCAGTGTGGAATTATGTAACTCCACCATGGCGCACAGTTCCAACACTAGAAGGAAAGATCGGGGGTGAGGAGTAATGCTAGACTTGACGCCAAAAGAAATCATTGAACGTAAAGGGCTTAGAATTAATCCTTGCAAAACTTGTCAACCGGTTGGTGCAGTCTATGCGGCACTTGGTGTGCATAAATGTATGCCGCATAGCCATGGGTCACAAGGTTGTGTATCCTTTCATCGCATGTTTTTGTCCAGACATTTTAAAGAGCCGGCAATTGCTTCCTCGAGTTCTTTCACCGAAGGAACTTCAGTATTTGGCGGTGGCAGTAATGTAAAAACAGCGGTTAAAAATGTTTTCGATATTTATAATCCTGATATTATTGCGATTCACACCACTTGTCTGAGTGAAACGATTGGTGATGACCTTAACACCTATATTCAACAGATGGAAATACCAGAAGGAAAAATCGTACTGCATAGCAATACACCAAGTTATGCCGGGTCACATATCAGTGGTTATTTCAATATGATGTGTGGTTTCATCAAATATTTAGCAAAAAATACAGGTGAAGACAATGGTAAGATTGGTATTTTCCCTGGTTTCACCAATCCTGGCGATATGCGTGAAATGAAAAAAATTGCGAAATTAATGGGGGCTGATTTCATAATGTTCCCTGACACCAGTGGCGTTATGGATGCACCGATGACAGGCAACTATGAAATGTATCCGAAAGGTGGTACAACGATTCCTGAAATCATTGGCCTAGGTGATTGTAAAAAAATATTGGCACTCGGTGAACTTACCAGTATGGAACCAGCAATGGAGTTAAAACGCAAATGCGAAGTTGATTTTTCGTGTTTACCACTTCCGATTGGGATTGAAGCAACCGATGCTTATGTAACTGCATTGTCACATTTCGCTAAGACCGAAGTACCATACGCCTTAGAAGAGGAACGGGGGCAACTGGTTGATATTATGTTGGATTCCCATGCACATTATGATAAGAAAACCGTAGCAATCTATGGTGATCCTGATACTGTACTTGGTATTACAACTTTGGTATTGGAAATGGGTATGATTCCTAAATATGTGCTTACAGGTACGCCATTTGAAAGTTTCACGAAAAAAGCCAATGCTTTATTTGAGAAATTTGGTGTGACGGATTGTAAAGCAAAAGCGGCGGGAGATTTATTTGAACTTCATCAATGGATCAAAAATGAGCCGGTAGATTTATTGATTGGCAGTTCCTATGGAAAACAGATTGCAAAAGCGGAGGATATTCCTTTTGTTCGGGCTGGTTTTCCAATCCTTGACCGTTATGTCCATTCTTATATGCCGATTGTCGGTTATAAAGGAGCGATTCGTTTGGTTGAATTGATTAGCAATGCGTTAATGGATCGCCAAGATCGTGATTGTGCAGATGAAGATCTGGAACTTGTAATGTAAAAAAATGTGAGGTACAATAAGTAAAGAAAGCAAAATAGACTCTTGATACAAAGATGTATTTCATTTGTTCAAGGGTCTATTTTGCTTATTTTGTTTTTAAAGGAGGGCTAGCTATGGAAGCAAGGATACTTGAGGAGAGAAAACAATCCATTATGGTAAAAGATTTTTGTTGTAATGGAGATGGAAAAAGTATTACCTGTGAAAAAGAAAGTGTATCGGGGGCTGTGAGTCAACGTGCTTGTGTATATTGTGGTGCGCGCGTAGTGTTGAATCCGATTACCGATGCCTACCATATTGTTCATGGGCCAATTGGCTGTGCAAGTTATACTTGGGATATTCGCGGCAGCCTTTCTAGTGGCAGCGATTTGTATCGCAATAGTTTTTCAACGGATTTAAGAGAAAGAGATGTTATTTTTGGCGGTGAAAAAAGATTAACCGCTGCCATTGATGAAATCGTAACCAAGCATTCACCTAAATTAATGTTCGTCTATGCGACCTGTATTGTGGGCGTTATTGGTGATGATATCGAAGCTGTCTGTAAGCAGGCTTCGCAAAAGTACAATATTTGTGTGGTTCCTGTCAAAGCACCCGGCTTTTCCGGCACCAAAACACTTGGATATAAAATGGCTTGTGATGCTTTAATGCAAGTGATAAAGCCACATGCCAAACCAGAACAACCTAAAAAAGGAATTAATATTTTAGGGGACTTTAACCTAGCCGGAGAAATGTGGATTATTAAAAATTATTTTAAAAAAATCGGTGTCGATGTTATTTCAACGATCACTGGGGATGCTTCTTATGATACCTTGATCAAAGCCTCCACTGCGGAGTTAAATATTGTGCAATGTGCAGGGTCAAGTACCTATTTAGCCAATCGCATGGAAGAAGAACTAGCCATACCTTTTTTAAAGGTAAGCTTTTTCGGCGTAGAGGATACGACCAATTCCCTAATGCGGGTTGCCTATGCCATTGGTGATGCAGAGGTCATTCGTAAGGCCCAAGCCTTTACTGAAGTAGAAGCGGCAAAACTGCAAGACTTTTTAACAAAATATCGCCGTAATCTTCTCGGTAAAAAAGCAGCGATTTATGTTGGCGGTGGGGTTAAAGCCATTTCACTGATTCGGCAGTTTAATGAAATGGGCATTGAAACCGTCGTCGTTGGAACACAGACCGGTAAAAAAGAAGAGTATGCGGTTATTCAAAGTTTAGTGAATGAACATACCGTAATTTTAGATGATGCCAATCCGGCTGAACTAGAAACTTTCATGAAAGAAAAAGGTGCAAATATTTTAGTTGGCGGAGTCAAAGAGCGGCCGCTTGCTTATAAACTAGGCATTGCCTTTTGCGATCACAATCATGAACGCAAACACGCTTTAGCCGGTTATGAAGGGGTAATCAATTTTACCAAAGAAATTAATCTAACCATCAACAGTCCGGTTTGGCAGTTATTATAAGAAAGAGGGAAAAGAGGAGGCTGGTTTCAATGGGAGTGAATTTTACAAATTTGAATGTAAATCCTTGCAAAATGTGTACGCCGATGGGAGCGGTTACTGCGTTATATGGCATAAAAAAATGTATGTCGATTTTACACGGATCACAAGGCTGTAGTACCTATATACGTCGCCACATGGCAACGCATTATAATGAACCAGTTGATATCGCTTCCTCCTCATTAACGGAAGAAGGTACTGTATTTGGCGGCGCAAGCAATCTGATGAAAGGGTTAGAAAATCTCATCCGTTTATATAATCCCGAGGTGATCGGCGTATCTACCACGTGTTTGGCAGAAACCACCGGTGAAGATATCAAGGCGATTATTAAAAATTTTTATACGGCACATCCTGACTGTAAGGTAAAGATTATTCCAGTTTCAACAGCCGGCTATGCTGGTACACAATATGAAGGGTTTTTTAAAGCCTTACAAGCAATTGTTGCAAATGTAGAAATGGATACGAAAAAAAATAATAAAATTAACATCATTACGGGGCTGATTTCACCAGCGGATACGCGCTATCTAAAACAACTACTAGACGGCTTAGGTGTTTCGTATATTCTACTGCCGGATTTATCAGAAAATCTAGACGGCGTCCATGTTGATGTATATCATAGATTGCCAAGTGAAGGCACCTCGCTAGAAGAAATTAGCCAAATGGCCGGAGCTAAATTTACAATAGAATTATCTACCTTTGTCAGCGATGATATTTCTCCGGCAAAATATCTAGCGGATCACTATGGTGTCCCTTATAAAAGAATGGATTTGCCGGTAGGATTACAGGCGACCGATACTTTTATTAAGCAAATTGTGGAATTGGGTGGGGTCATTTCCACAGAGTTAGCCAAGGAACGTGGTCGTTATCTTGATGCGATGGTAGATTCTCATAAATACAATGCGCTTGGCAGAGCAACGGTGTTTGGTGAACCTGATTTCGTCAAAGCGATCATCAATCTGTGCTGTGAAAATGGTATTGTCCCAGTGGTGAGTGCGACTGGTGCTGCTTGCACAAAATTTCAAGAAAAAATTGAAGCACAGATCAAGAAAGTTGCCGATGGGTTATTTGTCGAAAACTATGCAATGGTTGACGATGCCGATTTTGAAACGATTGAGCAATTAACATTAAATTTAAAAGCAAATGTGATGATTGGTAATTCCGATGCACGGAGAATTTCAGAGAAACATTCGATTGACCTTGTACGTTGTGCATTTCCGATCCATGATCGCGTGGGCGGGCAACGCATACAAATGATTGGGTATGCCGGATCGTTAAGTTTACTGGATCGTGTTGCAAATACTCTATTGGGAGCAAAAGAGCGCTCTTTTCGTGAAGAACTTTATGAGAAATATTATATGGGCAGTGATAAAAAACAGAAAGCATCTACTGGTGCGGTAGTTTCCCTCCCATCTTCGCAAACGATTGCGGAAAAGACGGCAACACATCCTTGTTATAATTGCGGCGCTGGTCAATATGCGAGAATTCATTTACCGATTGCACCAAAATGCAATGTGCAATGTAATTATTGTGTAAGAAAATATGATTGCCCAAATGAAAGCCGTCCCGGTGTAACGACGGAAATTCTTACACCGGAGGAAGCCTTCCAAAAATATGTGATGGTAAAAGAAAAAATGCCGAATTTAAAAGTTGTTGGCATTGCCGGTCCCGGAGATTCTTTGGCAAATTTTACAGAGACGAAAGAAACGTTAAAACTGATTAAAGCATACGATCCGGAAGTAACTTTTTGTTTATCGACGAATGGTTTGATGCTGCCGCTTTATGCACAAGATTTGATTGATTTAGGTGTGACACATGTTACTGTCACGCTAAATGCAATTGATCCAAAAGTTGGAGCACAGATCTATCGGTATGTGGAATATATGGGGATTCGCTATACAGGTGAAAGTGCAGCGGGGATTTTAATTGGCAATCAATTGAGCGGATTGCAGTATTTAACGAAGCGCGGCATTATTTGTAAGGTAAATACAGTGATGTTAAAGGGGGTCAATGAAGCACACATTGAAGATGTCATAAAAAAAGTAAAAGAAATTGGCTGTGAAATCAGTAATATTATGCAGCTAATTCCTGTGCAGGGCAGTGCCTTTGAAACGATGCCGCTTGTGAGTAATAAAGAAATCATGGCGATGCGCAAGCGCTGTGAAGTACATCTTAAGCAGATGTATCATTGCAAGCAATGTCGTGCCGATGCAATCGGGATACTTGGTAATGATGTTTCTATCGAATATCGCAGTTGTACGGATTCTAGTAAGAACGGAGTTAAAGATTTAGCCTTAAAACGGTTTGCCGTTGCGACGAAAAGCGGGATGCTAGTAGATCAGCATTTTGGGCAGGTAAATGAGTTCTATATCTATGAAAGTGATGGAAGTACTGCGCAGTTTGTCGAACGGCGCAACGTTGAAAAATATTGTACCGGTGTAGAAAATTGTGAGGAGAAGTCAAGTAAAATGGAAAGCATTTTAACGGCTGTGAAGGATTGTCATAGTGTTCTTACGCTGCGTATTGGTGATTCACCGTCTAAACGGTTAAAAGAAATGGGAATCGGAATTGTTGTTACGTACGATCGTATTGAAGATGCAGTGAAAAAGGCAGCCAATCAATAAAAAGCATGTAGCGAGGTGGGGGAAATGATCTGTATTACAGATAATACATTGGCTTGTCTTGATGCATACGAGGCAACGTCAGAGGATTTACACGAATTGTTAGAGCTGTTATTAATTTTACCGACAACTTATATTGAAATGTCTATACAGGTCTATGAAAAACTTGTTGCATTGTCACCACTGCCGCACTTTGAAAATTATTTATTAAAGGTAGATCATCTATGTGACTTAAAAAAATATCAAGGGTTTGCCGGGTATATTTTTCCAGCACCTTGCTTTGGGAAGATTGGAAATGTCTCCTATGCAATTCATTTTAAACATGATCAGGAGATTGGATATAATGACGACTGTATTCGAAGCATGCGCATGATCGGTTTTGCAGATCGACTCTGGAAAGATGTTGCCACTGAGTTTAAGGGGATTTTGGAAACAAAGGCGAATTTTGAAGTCTGCCCGCAAAATGATTTCTTCTGCGCAACGGCTTTGGCGGTAGAATGGTGCCGGCTAGGCGGTAAACACCTCGTTGCGAGCTTTACTGGGATTGGCAATCAAGCAAGTTTGGAGGAAGTTCTCATTGCCTTGCATCTGGAGCAACAGAAAGAACTTAAAAGCAATATTGACTGCTTTAAACGATTGAGAAATTTATTTGAACGGATTACGGGAGAAAAGGTCGCGAAAAACAAAGCGATTATTGGTGAAGAAATTTTTTACGTAGAAGCCGGTATTCATGTTGACGGCATTGTGAAAAATCCTGAGATTTATGAACCTTATCCGCCGGAACTTGTCGGTAATCGCCGGAAAGTTATCATGGGAAAACATTCGGGGAAAAAAGCTGTTTTAGCAAAACTGAAAGAATTGCAGATGAATGAACGAACGATGGACCCGGAGATGTTACTGCTGGCGATCAAACAAAAGAGTATTGAAAAGCAAAACAGTTTAACAGACGAAGAATTTGTTGAATTGGTGAAGGCGGTGCAATTGTGAAAGAGTCTCGTTATATCGTGGATACCACCTTGCGAGATGGTGAACAAAGCCCCGGCGTAGCGTTTTCGAAACAGGATAAAATAGAAATTGCAAAGCTTTTAGATGCAGCACAGGTTTATCAGATTGAAGCGGGAATTCCAGCAATGGGCGGTATAGAGAAAGAAACGATTATAGAAATAAAAGCACTTTGTAAAAATTCATTGATTTCCACTTGGAATCGAATCAATAAGCAGGATATAAGACATTCCTTTGATTGTCAGCCTGACATCATTCATATTAGTGTTCCGGTATCAGATGCACAAATTTATGAAAAACTTCAAAAAGATAAAATTTGGTTGAAAGAAAATATGCGTGCATGCGTTGATTTCGCCAGGGCGCATGGTTATCAGGTAACAGTTGGCTTTGAAGATGCTTCGAGAGCTGATCTGAATTTTTTGTTAGAGCTTGCAGGCTGCTTAAAAAGCTACGAAGTTCTTTATCTTCGTTTTGCGGATACCGTTGGGATATTGACGCCGTTTCGCACTGCAGAAAAAGTAAAAGCAATCATTGAAACTACGGGGATAAATATCGAATTTCATGCGCATAATGATTTGGGAATGGCGGTTGCAAATTCAATTGCAGCGGCCAAAGCCGGTGCAAAATTTATTGATACTACACTTGGCGGGATTGGTGAACGAACCGGTAATTGTGATTTCGTAAAGTTTATCTATACGGCACAACAACTGTATGATCTTTCCATGGATTTAGCAAGTGCGAGTGTCGCCGCTGAATCAGTAACAAATAAACTGAAAGTGCAGAATGATATGTAATAATATGAACAAAGATATAATAATTGCAAAAAAATATATTATAATGTAGAATGATACGTAACAATACAAAATATGTATTATTCTACATTGTATGTATTATTGTACATTATAAGGAGTGGTTTGATGAGCAAACAAAAATTAATGATGGGGTTATGTTCACTCGTGTTGATGTTTACAGTATTCGTGGCTGGATGCGGCAACACGCCAGAAAAGAAAGAAACAGCACAAGCACCTGAACAGGTGGAGATTTTTGTTTCGGCAGCGGCTAGCTTGACTGATGTAATGAAAGAAATCGCACAAATGTATGAAAAAGAAAATCCTAATGTCAAATTAACGTTTAGTTTTGGTGCGAGTGGCGCATTGCAGACTGCAATTGAACAAGGCGCGCCATCCGATATATTTCTCTCAGCAGCGCAAAAGCAGATGAATGCTTTAGAAAAAGGCGGATTGCTAGCAGATGGTACGAAAAAAGATTTATTGATTAACAAAGTTGTTTTAATTACACCGAAAGATAATAAAGCTGGCGTAGCGAATTTTGACGATGTTGCTACGGATAAGGTAAAACGTATTGCGCTTGGTGAGCCAAAAGGTGTACCCGTTGGACAATATTCTGAAGAAGTATTTACTTCTCTAAAGACCTTAGATCAAGTAAAGGCGAAGGCGGCATACGGTTCTGATGTACGTCAGGTTTTGACTTGGGTAGAATCAGGAGAAGTGGATTGTGGGATTGTTTATGCAACAGATGCTGCTACTTCGCAAAACGTCACAGTTGTAGCTGAAGCACCGGAAGGAAGTCACAAACCGGTAATTTATCCGGCTGCTGCAATAAAATCCAGCAAGAATATCGAACAAGCAAAGGCGTTTTTAGCATATTTGTCAAAACCTGAAGTTGGTAAGGTTTTCGAAAAATATGGTTTCAAATTGCAATAATCACTTTTTAACCGAAGCATTTGATTACGCATACATATTTTTATTTTGGTGCTGCAGTTGTGAAGAATAGTTATAAAGATAAATTACAATACTATGATTTACGCGATTTCATTACTTCGCTAAATTTATGATGGAATGATACGAAGTAAAAATTTATAAAGAAATGAGGCAAAAAAATGAAAATCAGTGCAAGAAATCAGTTGAAAGGCACCGTGGTCTCCATTCAAGAAGGTGCAGTCAATGCAATTGTTGGGATTAAAATTGCCAGTGGCGATGTAGTCACGGCAACTGTATCTATGAATGCGGTAAAAGATTTGGATTTAAAAGTTGGTAAAGAAGCCTATGCAATTATTAAGGCGACTTCTGTTATGATTGGTATAGAATAAAATATAAAGAGACGCAATAAATATAGGGGTAAGCATTGATTTTGCTTACCCCTAATTTATTGCGTCGTTGTTCTTGGCTATTATTTAAGCTATAATAATTAAGGACGCAGCGTTGACTGCGTCCTTAAAACAGAATAGGAGGTGATACCATGCAGATGGAAACTAAATGGTTTAGACTCATAGTTTCTGCTAAATTCATGTTAGCGATTGCCGCGCTAATTGAACTTTGCAGGTAATCAACACCTACTCGACCGGAACGATCTGTTTGCGCAGATCGTTTTTGGTTTATTTAGTATATGTCCATTATATTCGATTTTATGCATTCTGTAAATGACTCAAGCGTAATAGAGACAATTATTAATATAATCAGCGAGCGCTTTTTGATTTTTAAGTTTTGGTTTCAATGGTGTTTGTTCATACGCCGGTAAGCGTTTTTTGATAAACTGCGTATCAATGTTACCGGTGCGGAAACAAGGGTCTTCTAAAATTCTCTGATGAAGTGCGATCGTCGTTTTTACGCCTTCCACTTTGAATTCATTTAGCGCTCTTTGCATGATTTTAATGGCGTCGCCGCGTGTACGACCATGCGCAATTACTTTCGCCATAAGCGAATCGTAATATGGCTCGATTGCAAGACCAGCAGAAGCACCACTGTCAACGCGGATTCTTGGACCACCTGGTTCATGATAAAACTCAATTAATCCAGGGGAAGGCAGAAAATTATTTTCAGGATCTTCCGCGTTAATGCGGCACTCAATGGCATGACCAATAAATTGAATGTCTTCTTGGCTTTTATTTAAGGGTTCACCAGCAGCAATTCGAATTTGACGGCGTACTAAGTCAATTCCAGTGATTGCTTCGGTAATTCCGTGTTCAACCTGAATGCGCGGATTGATTTCCATAAAGAAAAAGCGACCAGTTTTTACATCCATCAAAAATTCTACTGTACCAATATTGGTATAGTGGATACTTTTCGCAGCTTTAATTGCAAGGGCGCCAACTTTGTTGCGCATGTCGGTGGTTAAAGCTGTAGATGGCGCTTCTTCTAAGATTTTTTGATTGCGACGTTGCAGCGAACATTCGCGTTCGCCCAGATGGATGATTGTACCGTAGTTGTCGGCCATGATTTGCACTTCAATATGACGAGCGCTTTCAACATAATGCTCAAAGTAAAAAGATGTTTTCGTCACATCGACAATTTGTAAAACGTTATTTAACTCTTCTTCATTACAAATGACAAACATGGATTTTCCGCCGCCGCCGGATACGGGTTTTATAATGACCGGATAACCGATTTCTTTTGCAATTCCTGCAGCTTCTTCATTTGTTTTTAAAGGTTTACTGCCTTTCGTCATGGGGATGCCAGCTGCGAGCATAGCTTCACGTGCCGCATCTTTATCACCTACTTGGCGGATTGTCTCGGCAAGCGGACCAACCCAGACTAAACCAGCGTTCGTTACTTTTGCAGCAAAGTCTGCATTTTCTGACAAAAATCCATAACCTGGATGGATTGCCTCTGCTTTTGTGGCTCTTGCTGCTTCAATGATAGCATCCATATTTAGATAACTTTGCATTGCATCCGCAGGACCGATGTTATAAGATAGATCTGCTAGTTGTACATGAATTGCATGTGCGTCAACATCGGAATAAACGGCAACTGTTTCAATCCCCAATTCTTGACAAGCGCGGATAATACGCACTGCAATTTCGCCACGGTTTGCGATAAGAAGGCGTTTGAACATCGTAAATTACCCCCAAATGTATGAAAGATTTTTAATCCTTTTGTAATATATTATTTTATGTTACATTATAATATATTATGAGATTATTATAGTAGATTATATTATAGAAAACAATATAATTTGTGAATGTATACACAATCTTAAATATATAAAATAATTCTGAAATTTATTGGGTTAAATTTAGGTATAATAGTTAGTTATATTAAATATTTATTGTAGGTGAAAAAGTTGACAGAAAAAACAACAGAAAAATTACAACTTTTGCCAGACAAGCCCGGTGTGTATTTGATGAAAAATGCACAGGGAAAAATAATTTACGTCGGTAAAGCAATTATTTTAAAAAATCGGGTACGTTCCTATTTTCAAAGTAGTCGCAACCATTCAGCAAAAGTACAAGCAATGGTCGCTAGAATTGAAGATTTTGAATATATTATTACGGGGTCTGAAATTGAAGCGCTTATTTTAGAATGTAATTTGATAAAAAAATATCGTCCGAAATATAATATCAGTTTGCGCGATGACAAAACATATCCTTATGTAAAAGTTACAACCAACGAAAAGTTTCCGCGTGTATTTGTAACGCGGCGTGTGCAAAAAGATGGTGCAAAATATTTCGGTCCGTATACCAATGTGAGTGCGGTGCATGAAAGTATAAAGCTATTAAGAAAATTGTTTCCGCTCCGCAGCTGCAGGCATTTAGATGCAAAACGTCCTTGCCTTGAATATCATATTAAACGCTGTTTGGCACCCTGTGCTGGTAAAGTCGATGAAAAAGAATATGATGCAATGATTCAAAGTGTTTGTTTATTTTTAGAAGGACGCAGTGAAGCTGTGGAAAAGGATTTAACAAAACGGATGGAAATTGCTGCTGAAAATTTTGAATTTGAACGTGCAGCAAAATTGCGCGATCAATTGTTAGCAGTAAAAAAAATTACGGAAAAACAAAATATCGTAACAGGTTCAGGAGATCAAGATGCAATCGGTATGGCGCGCTCAGGGCTTGGTGTATGCATGCAGGTATTCTTTATTCGCAGTGGGAAAATGGTAGGCAGAGATCATTTCTTACTTACCGGTAGTGAGGGAGAAAGTGATGAAGCTGTATTAACGGCATTTTTAAAGCAATACTATAACCAAACGACTTTCATACCTAGAGAAATCTTATTACCAATGGAGTTGGGGGAACAAGACCTTCTTAGTGCATGGTTGAGTGAAATTAAGACCGCAAAAGTTGCGGTGGAAACACCGAAACGCGGAACAAAACACGATATCGTGCAGATGGCAGTTGGGAATGCTGCGATTGTTTTAGAAGAACAAGCCGCCAAGTTAAAAGCTGCAAATGCACAAACCGAAGGCGCAGTTATAGAATTAGGCAAATATCTGCAGTTAGGTAAACCGCCAACGCGGATGGAGTGCTTTGATATTTCGCATACGCAGGGATCAGAAACCGTCGCCTCTATGGTTGTCTTTGAGGGCGGTATTCCAAAAAAAGAAGACTATCGACGCTATAAAATTCAATCTGCGGAAGGAAAACCCGATGATTTTAAATCTATGCGTGAAGTGGTTGGACGTCGTTATGGTGATATAACAGCAGATGATTTACCGGATTTGATTATTATCGACGGTGGTAAGGGGCAGCTAAGCTCGGCGCTGGAAATTATTCGCGGTGTGGGGCACAGCAAGGTGCCAGTTGTCGGACTGGCAAAACAGTTTGAGTATATTTTTACAGAAGGTGAAAGTGAGCCAGTGATTTTACCACGGCATAGTCAAGCCTTATATTTGATTCAACGCATCCGTGATGAGGCGCATCGTTTTGCAATTACATATCATCGCAAACTACGGAGTAAAAGAAATATGGTCTCTGTACTTGATCATGTTGTAGGAATTGGGCCAAAACGCCGTAAAGCACTTTGGGATCATTTCGGTACATTAGATAAAATAAAAACAGCCAGTGTCGAAGAGCTGGCCGCTATAGCAGGCATGAATGTACCATCCGCACAAGCTGTTTATAATTTCTTTCAAACAAAAGTTAAGTTGAATTAATTTTCCGATAAATTTGTAATTTATTTATAAAGAATTTATAATAAGAATTAATTAGAATTTTTTATCCATGATTTTCTGTAGAAAAACTGTGTAGTTTATAAAAACGAGCGTACTTGATTTTTGCAAATCTTGAACAAAGATTTAGAGAGCAATAACTCTGGACGAATGAAGTTTATATTTATTTAGCAAGGTGGATGTTTGATGAAAATAATTGATTTGCATACACATTCTAATATATCCGATGGCAGCTGTACGCCACGAGAATTGATTCAATTGGCACATGAGACTGGGATTGCTGCAATCGCATTGACGGATCATGATACAATTGCAGGTATTCAAGCGGCGGAAGAAGCAGCGAAAGAAGTCGAAATTGATTTTTTGCCGGGGATGGAAATGAGCGTTCAATATAAAGGACGCAAGCTGCATATTGTCGCATTGGGATTTGATTGCACACATTGGGAATTTCAAAGAATTTATAAGAAGATTCGTATGCTGAAGGAGACGGGCATTGCTGAAGCGGTAGAAAGAATTCGTAAAGAGGGCATTGATATCGACATGGAAATGCTCAAAAAGAATTTTACAACCAGTGATCAACTGGATCGGTATGCGATTATGCGTTATTTTGTTTCGCTCAATCTATTTGAAGATGTACAAAAAATTTGGGATAATTATATCAATCAAGCTTTTTCAGGCTTGGATTTAAATATCACTGCTGAGGAAGGCATTGCCGCGATTAAAGTTGCCGGTGGTGTGACTTCCCTTGCACATTATCACAAAAGAATTGGATTAAGCGGACTGACGAGAGACGAACAGGAAACAGCGATGCAGGAGCTGCTTGCTCTCGGTTTAGATGGAATGGAAGGCTGTTACCCGAACTACAGTCTGGAAGATCAGGAGTTTGCAGCATATTTAATTCGTAAATATACTATGCTGCCAACGGGAGGAACTGATTTTCACGGAAAAAACCGCTCAGATGTAGCCCTTGGTACTGGAATAAACAACAATATCTCTGCACCCTATGCGTGGTATGAAAATATTATAAAACACTGTGAAAAAAGAAAATGAACTTGAGGAGAAAAGGAATGAAACAAGGAAAATTAATTACGCAATATAAAGCGGTTTTTTCTATTTCGGATGATAGAGTCAAAGATCATATTACATGGAAATTTGTTCATAAGCCCCATGTTAGCATCAAAAATGAGATGCGTAATAAAAATGGACAAGATGAAATTTTTGCATCCAGTGATGAATATTTTGAAGTACATATTATGAAAGATGACAGAACCATTGGCAAGGTAGAGGCCGTGATGTGCCAACATATTGAATACTACGAAATTGAAAGAGAACATTTGGATTAAAAATGAATTAAAAAGCGCGATAGGGGAATTTCCCCTATCGCGCTTTTTTTATGTCTGACTATGATACGATTCTTTAAATACGAAATTTACCTAGGCTTGATTGTAATTCATTTGCCAAACGTGCCAAATCATCACTTGATGCGGCGATTTGTTGCATCGCTGCGGATTGTTCTTCTGTTGCAGCAGACACGGTTTGCGTATGGGCGACAGTCTCATCCATAACATGATGAATTTCGCTTGAGGAAGATTCTATCGTATGGCCATTTGCAAAGAGTGTATCAACGTTTGCTAATACTTGTGCAGTTTTTTGTTGTACTTTTTGAATTAACTGTGCGATGTTCAAGAATTGGTCTTCAGCTTCATTTACATGCTGCATCCCAAACGTGACTTCGCTGGAAGCCTGATCAACTGCGGAAACAGCACCTGATACGGATTGGTTTATTTCCTCAATTAGCGTAGTGATCTGACTTGTTGAATTTTGAGATTGCTCTGCCAATTTACGTACTTCTTCGGCAACAACCGCAAAGCCTTTTCCTTGTTCACCCGCACGCGCTGCTTCAATTGCAGCATTCAATGCTAAAAGATTGGTTTGTGCGGCAATTCCAGCTATCATATTCACAATTTCACTAATTTTAGTTGTTTGTTCAGATAACTTTGTAACAGTATCACTTACATTTTTTGCACTGCTTGTGATATTTTCCATCTGAATTCTAGCTGCTTGCGCTTTTTCTGTACCTTTTGTCGTACTTTCTACCGCAAGATTGGCTGATTCGCTGGCTTCTTCTGTATTGTTCTTCATTGCGCCGATTTCCTGCATGAAAACATTTACTGCAGAGTTGACATTGCGAATCGTTGTTTGTCCGCGCATCGTTTCATCAGCAACTTTGGTAACTGCTTCGGCAACTTGTGTTGCTGTCTGGGCGGATTGGTTAGCACTTTCTTTTAACTGTAATGAAGATGTTGCCGTATGATCAGCAGATTCGCTGACTTGTCCAATAAGAGACCAAAGCTTTTCTCGCATTTGAATCATTGCCAGCCGTAAAATACCGACTTCATCCTTCGATTGATAGCGAGAGCTGTCAATTCTTTCTAAGGTTGCCTTGGTCAAATCGCCGTCGGCAATTGCACTGGCATATTGTGACATTTCTTTGATTGGCTGTACAATACGTTTAGAAATCAAATTGACGACAAAGGCCGCAATGCCTAAACCAATCAAAAATAAGACGACAAACATCCAAGTAAGCTGTGTCACAGGTGCGAATTCTTGAGAAGTTGGTGCGATCGTGAAAACGCCCCATTTATCATGTGTCGGAACAAAAGCTACAATTGATTCGACACCATCGATTGTAGTAATCGTATAACCTTTATTTCCTTGTTTGATGCTTTCTAAAGCCTGTAATAACTCCTGATTTCCCAAATCTTTAATACTACTTTTCATAATGAGATCTGCTTTAGGATGACTTACGATCATTCCATCAGGTGCAATTAACATGCAATAGCCAGCTTCACCGATTTTTGTATCACTAAAACCTTCGGTGAATTTTTCTAGTGGAATACCGCCAACAACTGCACCGACTACGCGATTATCTATGGAGATTGGCGCAGCACCCACTACAATTGTTTTTCCTGTTGTTACGGAGGTAATTGGATTGTCTAAAAATGTCTTTCCTTCAGGTATGCGCTTTACATAACTTAAAGAAGAAGCATCTACCAATTTTCCGGCATTGGTAGCAACGTTCTTGCCGGTTAAATCAGGCAAAAAGCTTACCGGATTCCATTGGGTATAATTATCATGCTGATGCTTGGTAAAAGCGAATTGTTGCTGCTGATCCGCTAATAAGTTAGCAAATTGTGCAGTGCCTTGCTTACCTAAAGAATCCATAATCGTTTTTTCGCGCTGCATTCTAATATCGAAAGCATTTGCTAATTCTTGCGCTTGGATTTGAAAACGTTCTTCTAAATTTGTTTTGAGTATTTTCGATGTATTCCAGTATGATATTGCCATAATACAAAGCAATATCACTGCAATAGTGCTGATGATTGGTACCAATAGTTGCATGCGCAAACTTTTCATCCCGAAACCTCCTGGATCGTTACGATTATTTAGATTGTTCTACTTTTGCTAGTTCTTCGCTATAATCATTGTTTAGAGAAGCTTGCTGGAATGCATCGCTGCTAGGCAATACCATTCTAAAGTCGGTAATACGGGCAATTTGCACTTTACCATTGATTACACCGCCATTTAAAATGTGACCACCTGATTTATGATCAGCAGCTAAAAAGTGTAAATGATATCCTGGTACGTTAATACCATTTACATACTGAGGACACAAGAAACCAACGATTGTCCCTTGTGTATTTTGAATATCAAAAACGGATTGTGTTTTTGCTGCATCCGTTAATGTAGGATATGGTTTTGTTTTTCCCGGAATACTGCGTGTTTTACCAGTAAAAGTTCCGTCAATACGAATTGCATAAATATAGTTTTTATCTTTAATAATGGAATCTAAAGCCTGTTCCAATTCAGCAAACGTTTTTACATTACTGATTTCACCAAATTGTTCAGGTTGAAAGTCCATAACGGTTGCAAAAGGTATTTTTACTTGATCTGCTACCTCAATGACTTCACCTGTTGATTTTACCTGATAGTATTTACCATCTAAAGCGACCATTTCACCATCTAGTCTTTCAAAGGTACCAATTCCAAATCCACCATGTTTTTTGACATCTTTGACGGTAGCTTCTCCGTCATAAACACCTTGCAGTAAAGCATTTATTGTGGATACTTGGTATAAAGAATTCTGAGGCTGGGCATTTACAATAAGCGTAGAAAATAATAAACAAACAACTAAAATAGATACTCGACAAACTGATTTTACTTGATTCATAATAACATCTCCTGACAAATAATTTTTGTGCATTTACTTTCTATGTCTCTTCATAAACTCCCTCTGTTTGTTAGAAAAAGACACAAAAAGCAAAGTACGACTTTTGTTTAAATTCTGCCCATTTTTTCATAGTTCTGCATTCTATGATAGAATCCTCCCTCTTTTTCCTTCTTATTACAGAAAAAAGGACAAAATTACTAATTATTTTACATAAAATGAAAATATATTTAAAAATATAGCAAATTTATATTGAGATGTTACATGAAAAATTAAATATTTGACGATTTGTGATATTTAATTCCCATTTTTATTATCTTTAGACTTTGCGTTGTATACTTTTGATGATATAGCATACTTCATCATCATTGATATGAATATCGTATTCTTGTGCCATTACATCAATTGCTCTGCGGATGCAATCGAAATCCTGCCGGTGATCTTTTTTAAATGCATGCATATTTTCAAATACAATGGCATCTTTATGAATGCAGCGATCCAGCATACAACCCATATGAACGATTAGATCAAGAACTAAATCTTCATTGGCGGGGGTATAATCAATCTGCGTAATAAATTTTTTTATATGCATAACTGCAAATTTAGGGTTGATATATTTTACATATTGCTCAAGCATAGTTTTAGCTGTTTCATAGATGTCTTTTGCTGGTTGAAAAGTCGAATCGACAGAGCTTTGATTACTATCAATTAGGTGTAAGAACTTTTTTTGCAGTGTTTTATCAAGTAATTGGCTAATTGGGAAATAAGGCAAACCGAGATCGGGATTGATATTGCCGACCACAGCGATGACATGATATTGCTGATTGATTTGCTGCAGCTTTTTCTTTGCTTCGAGATAATTTACGGTGACAATTTCTACGAGGTCTCGTTGATTGGCTTTTAAAACATTTTCGAGAATATTTTTCGCCATCAAGCTAGAACCCTGACCGGTGACGCAAACGGATAAAATAGCACTGGTCTTATTTTTTACAGGCGGTGGGCTGATGATAGTTTGAACGGTTAATGTTTGATACAGCGTGTCCAGATCATCTGCTTTATATAAGACATTGCGAAGCACTTCAAGAACAAGTGGTGTGGAGACTGCTTCCAGCGTCTTTGTTTTTATGCCTGTATCTTCCATAAGCTTTTCGCCGAAGGTTAGCAGTGAGCCCATGTCTGCGAGCAGAAGAATGCCATTGCCACGATGAATTGCAAGAGCTGCACTGCGCACTTTGAGATAAGTTTCATTGATGGTTGCTGTAAGCGGCATATCAATTGCTTTCACCCAGTTTGTATTCAAGAGTTCGTTGGCAACATTTGCAATACTAGATGCAGTTGTATCGCCATGACAAATGACGAGTATTCCAATTTTAACGTCACTGGGAGATTCGAGTTTGTTATGTGCCAGTAGAAGGGCAAGGAATCCTTTTTCATCTTCTGGAATGCATACCTTGAAATGATCGCTGATCTTTTTGACAAGCTCTTTCGCAACTTGAAATTCCTTAGGATTTTCGCGTTTAATCTTGGCTAGATGTTGATTTTGTATCAAATTTTCTTCGGCAACGCGTTTCAACAGGGCCTGGATATGAAATGATAACCCGAAAATGAAATTAGGATGAAATTTTGTTGCTAAATGATGCTGTGCAAATTCGATAAGTTGGGTGGTGTGATCGACGATTTCTTTTGGTACTAATTTGTAAAGCAACGTAATATTAGCGCGGGTCGTATGGAAATGCTTCATGATGGTGCTGAAATAATGATTAATATCATTTTTTAATGCTTCATGGATGGCTGCGCTGTTAAGTCCCTGTGTTTTTAAAACGTCCAACTGATTGACGATAAATTCATAAATATCATTTTTTATTTCAAATGGATAATACGCATGTTCTTTGTTTGGCGAGATCAGCACAGGCTCTGAAAACATAGTTAGATAATTTTTTATGCTATTATCTAACTTTGCATAATCAAATAAACCCTCACGAATTTCTTTTGCGAGCATAGGAAATTCAATCAGGAGCGCCTGATTATTCTGGATATGCTGTAAAAAAGCTTTTGCACATAATAGTTTTATCTCAGATCGCAACTGACCGATATTTCCTACTTTAAAATTATAAATAGCCAAAGCTTTTAGCACTTCCGGCGCAAGGGTAATTTGCTTATTTAGATTGATTGCTTCGCAATAGAAAAAATGGTCAATAATTTCAATTTTTTCACTGATCGGCCGCTCCGTAAAAGTTGGCAAAGTAATGGTAACAGGAATGCGGCGAATAAATGTAGACAGTAAGGTGTCATTTGGTTTTTCAGTAGTTGCTGCAATGATGAGCAGATGACTGGTTCGTTTTGCACCGATTTCTCCCAGTCGATTGTATTCACCTTTATCCATGAGATAAAACAACATTTCCTGCCCATCGGGCGGCAGGCGATGGATTTCATCCAAAAATAAAATGCCGCCATTTGCCTTTTCTACCAGACCAACTTTATCTTGCTCTGCACCTGTAAAAGCATGTTTGATGTGCCCGAATAATTGGGACAACAAGAGATGCGGATTGTTGAAATAGTCTGCACAATTAAAAGTGACAAAAGGATAGTCTGCTGCTGTTTTATGCTGTGTTGCAAGACCATAAGCATGCATGGCTGCCGCGAAGGTTGTTTTACCAACGCCGCTTTCACCTAAAATCAGCGTATGTAATCCTTTTGGGGGATAGACGATGGCGGCTTTTGCCTGTGCAATTTGATTCAGCAAACTGCTATGATTTCCTAATAGTTGTAGAAATGGATCTAGGGCAGTTTCTTTTTGTTTTGCAGTGTCTAAAATTTCTTTTAGCTCGGAAAGCGTAAACGTGGATTTTAATTCATCTAACGAAGGTTGTTGCATGATCTTTTTTATACATGCCGGTGTAAGAAAAGTAACAGGACGGCTGTTAATCTTGATCAAACGCTTTTCTTTCCAAAGCTGGTTTAAAATTGTACTGGCGTTATTTCGTACGATGCCTAAATCCTTTTGAATGTGTGCTGCATGGATGCCCGGAGTTTCATGCTGTTCAATCGACTGACGGATCATTTCGCTAGAAAGGGTATTTTCAATAAATTGCATAACAAGATCTGGCTTTTTCAATACAAATCACTCCTAAAGGTGCATTGTAATTCGTTTATGACAGATTTAGACACGATTCATTTGTAATACTAACATAATATAAAAGGATATAAATTGCAATGAAGAAAAATCTTTGCAATCGATACAATGCAAGTCGAGGATTAGGCTAAACTGGTTAGCGGAAATATTGTATGTAAACTATGCACTGATAAAATTTTATCTGGTAGTGCATAATGAACTTTTTAATTATCAGAAAATTCGCGATATTAAATTTATGCACTATACTGGCACGAGTTTTGCATAAGAAGAAAGTAGAGCATTTTAGTAAGTATAAATAACTGAGAAATAAAGACAAAGGAGGAAATGTGGATGTGTAAATTGCTTTTACAGGATGATTTGGTTTTGCTTGATTATGCCGCTAAAGATAGTGAAGCATTGCTATTTAACTTAGCGATGCTGTTAAAAGAAAAAGGCTATGTGAAAGATAGTTACCCACAGGCAATTATTGAGCGTGAGAAAGCTTTTCCGACGGGACTGAATACGCCGGGGGTAAAGGTCGTCATGCCGCATACAGATCCAGTACATGTAAACAAAGCGGCAATTTTATTTGCAAAACTGCAAAAACCTGTAGATTTTAAAGAAATGGGCAACAGCGGCAATTTAGTGAAAGCAAATTTGGTTTTTATGCTCGCGGTTTCTGACCCTAAAGAACATTTAGCAGCATTGAGTAAACTAATGTCGATTTTCTCGAATGGAGAAAAATTACTTGAAATCTATCAGTCTAAAACAGGCGGTGAAGTGGTTCGCCAATTGAATGAAATTTTAGCGTGATCTTTGGTTATCAAACCGAAATGATAATAATTTAAAGGAAAAGGAAGTGTTCAGTATGAAAAAAATTTTTGTGGCATGTGGCTCCGGCGTTGCAACTTCGCAGACTGTAGCCTCTAAGATCAGTATGATGTGTGAAGACGAGGGGCTCAATGTATCCGTAGAAGCAGTCGACATTAAATCATTGGAAAGTATTATTGATCAGTGCGATATTTATGTATCGATCGTATCAAGTGGTGCAAATCATTGGAATGTTCCAACGATCAGCGGAATACCTTTTTTAACGGGAATTGGAATGGAGGAAGAATTTGAAAAGTTAAAAGAATTTATTCATCAAGGATAAGGAATGAGATACGTGCAATTCGCATAAAAAAAGAGCTTCCAAGCTCGCTAAAGCAAAGGAAGCCAAAAATAAATCATACAAACTCATTATATCATATAGAGACAAAATTTCTGAAATTTTGCTGGGATACATCATGATAGATAGGAGATGGGGAAAGTGGAATCAATATTGAATTATATCCTGGGCCTAGGCGCAGCGATCTTCTTGCCAATGATTATGATTGTTTTAGGGTTGGCAATGAAAATGAAGATAAAAAGAGCTATCATTGCCGGATTAACTTTGGGTGTGGCTTTTACGGGAATGAACGTTGTTTTAGGTTTTATGTTTGAAGCCATTAGTCCGGCGGCGACTGCTTTGGTAGAAAGAACTGGTCTACAGCTAACTGCAATTGACGTTGGCTGGTCACCTATGGCCGCAATCGCGTGGGCCTGGCCATATGCACTTGTTTTATTTCCAATACAAATTGCGATTAATCTTGTTATGATCGGGTTTAAGTGGACCAATTGCTTAAATGTGGATTTATGGAATGTCTGGGGGAAAATTTTTATAGCTTCTATGGTGCATGCGCTTACAGGAAGTCTTCTCTTAGGTTTTGTTGCGGCCGCGGTACAGATCATATTGGAATTAATCAATGCCGATTTGACACAAAAGCAATTGCAAGATATCACGAAAATCCCTGGTGTTACTTGCACCCATCCAATGATGTTGCAATGTGCATTGCTTGGCTTAATCAATCGTATTTTAGATTTTATTCCGGGAATAAATAAAATCAATATGAACGCAGCGCAGTTAAAAGAAAAGCTGGGGATCTTTGGTGAAAATAGTGTGATGGGCTTCATCGTCGGCGGACTCATTGCCTTTATGGGCGGCTATGGTCTGAAACAAATTCTTGCAACTTCGATTCAGGTATCTACGGCGCTTGTATTATTTCCAATGGTGGCAAAACTATTTATGCAGGCGCTTGCGCCAATCGCTGATGCAACAAGTGCTTTTATGAAGCGTAAATTTAAGGGCAGAGATTTCTATGTGGGACTCGACTGGCCGTTTTTAGCCGGTCAATCGGAAATTTGGGTGACTGCGATTATTTTAGTACCGATTGAATTGATTTTGGCCTTAGTCATGAGCCAAATGGGCATGAATAATGTAATTCCGTTGGCTTCTATTATTAACGTTGTTGTTACAGTGCCGGCACTGATTGTAACAGGTGGTAATTTATTTCGTATGATTCTTATATCAACGATTGCTACACCGATTTATTTGGCAGTGGCAACTAGTTTTGCACCGATGATTACAAATTTAGCGGCTGCAACGGGAACTCTGCAAGTGAATGCTGGACAATTTATTACGTGGATTCAGCTGGAAACACCAGAATTCCGTTGGGCAATTGCACATGCATTTAATGGTGAAGTATCAGGGATTCTAGCATTGATCGCATTTGCAGCAGCCTTTGTTTGGTACTACCGAAATATGAAAAAAATCAATGCGAACTTGGAACAAAAATCATAAAATTTAATTGAAATGGAGATGTTGAAATGTTAGAAATGTTGAAACAACAAGTTGTAAAATATGCTTTAAGTGCGGATCGATCTGGTCTATGTAAACATAGAGCGGGAAATTTTAGTGCTAGAGATCCTGAGAGCGGACTTGTCTGCATTACCCCGACGGGTGTAGACCGGGAGGAGTTAAGTTACCATGACATCTGTGTCATGGATTTAGATGCAAAGGTCATTGAAGCAGAGACGGGGCTGAGACCTACGAGTGAAACTTTGATGCATTTGGCGGTGTATAAATCCAGAAGTGACATTCATGCGGTTGCGCATACACATTCAAGGTTTGCGACATCCTTTGCTGTATTGAAAAAGACCATTCCTGCGATCGTATACGAAGTCGCTGCGCTCAAGTGTAAAAAAGGCTATATTCCCTTAGCACCATATGGGCGGCCTGGGACACCTGAGCTTGCAGACAGTATTGTGGAACCTTTAAAAATTGCGGATGTTGCATTAATGGAAAGTCATGGTGTGATTGCGGTTGATCAAGATTTAAAGGAAGCATTATTAAAAGCACATTATGTAGAAGAACTGGCAGAGATCTATTATCGGACATTGATGATTAATAGGGGCAATGAGCCACCTACGGTACCATTGGAAGAATTACAGCAATGGGAGTATCCGAAAGAAATTATTCTATTGAAGAAATAATTGACTGTGATAAATACGACAGACCAGTTTCAAGGAAAATAAAAAGTCAGCAGGAAGCGAATTAAAAAAATTAGACTACATGTGAGGCATTTGGTGAATGTTTACAGCTAAACAATCGTTATGATTCGCTTTCCTGCGTTTATTTAAAAATTTCCTTATGAAATTTATTTTCCAATGAGATACATAAGTAGAGATTGTGAATCAGTAAACAAGAAGGAGCTGGTAGAAATGAAAAAGTTAATGAATAAAGCGGAGGATTTTGCACGGGAGACGGTGGAAGGGATCGTGCTTGCGCATCCGGAAAGTTTGAAGATGTTAAATGGGAGCTACCATTGTTTGGTGCGGGCGGATGAGAAGAAAGCGGGAAAAGTAGCAATTGCGACGGGGGGCGGATCAGGTCATTTGCCGGTATTTTTAGGGTATGTCGGTTATGGCCTCGCTGATGGAGTAACCGTTGGTAACGTATTTGCTTCACCGAGTGCTGAATCCATGCATGAAGTTGATAAAGCGATCGATGCAGGAGCCGGGGTATTGCATCTTTACGGTAGATATGGCGGTGATATCATGAATTTTGGTATGGCGGCAGATCTTGATGAAATGGAAGATATTAAAGTGACGGAAGTACTAGTAACCGATGACGTTGCTTCGGCACCAAAAGGTAAAGAAGATAAACGGCGTGGTGTAGCAGGGCTTGTTTTTGCTTATAAAATCGCAGGTGCCGCGGCGGAAAAAATGCTGTCTTTGTCAGAGGTTACGCGAATTGCTCAAAAAACAGTAGATTGGACACGGACGATGGGCGTGGCATTGACGCCTTGTATTGTACCCGAAGCTGGTAAAGCGACCTTTCGTATTGCTGAGGATGAAATGGAAATTGGCATGGGGATTCATGGTGAACCGGGAATTCACAGAACGAAGTTAAAACCAATCGATGCGGTAGTAGAAGATATTTTAATGAAGATTATAGAAGATCTGCCCTATGCCGCAGGGGATGAGGTCGCTGTGCTAATCAATGGACTAGGCGGAACTCCAAAAGAAGAACTCTATATTGCGTATCGTAAAACGCATGAAATTTTGACGGGTAAAGGGATGAAAATTCATCGCAAATATATCGGCGAATATGCGACGTCTCTTGAAATGGCAGGGATGTCAATCAGTTTATTAAAATTAGATGACGAATTAAAAACGCTCTTGGATGCACCTTGTTATTCTCCGTTTTTTGAGCAAACACGTTAAGAGAGGGGATCAGCATGGAAAAAATCACAAAAGAATGTTTACGAGAGATTCTGGGTAATATTTCAAAAGTTATGGAAGAAGAAAAAGCATATTTGATTGAACTGGACGGTAAAATGGGGGATGGCGATTTAGGACTGACGATGAGTACGGGATTTAGAGCTGTATATGAAGAGATACAGAATCTAGACGAAACGGACATGGGAAAGATTTTTATGAAACTTGGTATGAAAATGAACGCGGTCGTTCCATCTACCATGGGAACGCTCATTTCTACTTGCTTTGTAAAGGCGGCAGCCAAAGCCAAAGGGAAAACAGAACTTGTGCTTGCTGATATTGTAGAAATGGGATTTTCGGCGGTACAGGGGGTGATGGATCGAGGCAAAAGTAAAGTTGGTGACAAAACAATGTTGGATGCACTTGTTCCGGCTGTAGAGGCATTGCAAGAAGCACACCAGAATGGAATGTCATTAGCAAAAGCAAATGAATTGGCTTATCGAGCCGCGAAAGAAGGTGCAGTTTGTACAAAATGTATGCAGTCTGTTCACGGCAGAGCCGCTTATTATAACGAAAAATCCATTGGACACCCGGATTCCGGGGCGATTGCAGTGATGTTTATATGGAAGGGAATCTGGCAAAGTTTTAAATAAAATATCTAGATTTACGCAGGTGGATTTGTAGACTGAAATTGGAATAACTTGCTTTAAAAAGGATTTTTTCGCATCACAGCGAATTAAAATTAATGATAAGAAAAATTTTCTTTGATTTTAGAGGGAGATGATGTGAATGAAGTTAAAAAAATGGAGTTTAGTTGTAGTGTGGATGATTACATTTGCTTTTATTGGCAGCATCGGCACGGCAACTGCTTTCGCTGGAGCAAAACAATCTAATGCAGACAGTCATGATCAAGGAAAAACTGCAGTGGAGTGGTATAATGAAGGCGTCGATTATCATGATCGCTATCTGTATGACAAGGCAATTGAAGCTTATACCAAGGCTATAGAATTAGATAATCAAGAAATAGATGCATACTATAATATAGGTGTTGCCTACGATGATCAAAAATTGTATGATCAAGCTTTGGTCTATTATAATAAAACGATTGCAATGGATGTGCGATATTATGATGCTTATTATAATAAGGCGATTGTGCTTGAACATTTGGGACGTCCTGCCGAAGCTAAGGCGGCTTATGCAGCTTTTATTCAATATGCGCCTGCTAACGATGTAGATCTACCCATAGCAAAAGAACGGCTGCAATTATTAAGACGATATTAAATCAGGTTAAAAACGATATAGCGTACTTAAATATGGCATACCCTTTATTTTCGTACTTGACCTTTTCCGGAAAAATATGTTCCGAAGGATGAAAAAATACCGACTTGCGTGAAGAAATCTGTTTGTTTGAACGAAGTGAGTTTACAGATTTTTAGTAAGTTGGTATTTTTTTAGTTTTTTGGATAAAACAATCATGATGCGTCTGTATAAAAGACAAAAATTTGAATAAAATAAATATTATATGCCATCAATTGGCATATAGTTAAATCTTATGACGTTATATAAAAAATATAGTAGGCAATATAAATACAATATATTATAATATAACATAGAGTAAATATTCACAATGTAATATTGTGCGTATTGTACAAAACTATTAGGAGGGGTATCACTTGAGTAAAATAGACACAATGTCAGTCAACGCAATTAGAATTTTAGCTGCTGATGCAGTACAAAAAGCAAATTCAGGACATCCTGGTTTGCCATTAGGTAGTGCTGCAATGGCTTATGAATTATGGGCAAAGCATATGAAACACAACCCTAAAAATCCAAATTGGGAAAATCGTGATCGTTTTGTTCTTTCTGGCGGACATGGATCCACATTGTTATATTCATTATTGCATTTATTTGGGTATGGCAATTTATCCGTAGAAGATTTAGCACAATTCAGACAAGATGGCTCTTTAACACCTGGACATCCAGAGTATGGTCACACTGTAGGCGTAGAAGCAACGACTGGCCCGCTTGGCGCTGGTATGGCAACTGCAGTAGGTATGGCAATGGCAGAAGCACATTTAGCTGCTGTATTTAATAAACCAGAATATCCAGTCGTAGATCATTATACATACGCATTGGGTGGAGATGGCTGTATGATGGAAGGTATCTCATCAGAAGCATTCTCCTTAGCTGGAACTTTAGGTTTGGACAAACTGATCGTATTATATGATTGCAATAAAATTTCTATTGAAGGCAGCACTGATATCGCTTTCACTGAAGATGTAGGCAAGAGAATGGAAGCTTTTGGTTTCCAAATATTAGATGTAAAAGATGGCAATAGCTTAGAAGAAATAGGTAAAGCGATCGAAGCTGCAAAAGCTGAAAAAACAAAACCATCCTTTATTACAATCCACACTGAAATTGGTTATGGCTGTCCTGCAAAACAAGGGAAAGCGAGTGCACATGGGGAACCACTAGGTGCTGACAATGTAACAGCACTTAAAGAAAATCTCTGTTGGCCAAAACAAGACCCATTCTATGTACCGGATGAAGTCTACAAAAATTATAAAGAGATTGCTGATAAAAATGCACAGACAGAAGAAGCATGGAATCAATTATTTGCAAACTATGCAAAAGCATATCCAGAGCAAAAAGCATTGTGGGATCAATATTACGCAGAAAATCCTGCCAAAGATCTAATCAATGATGAAGCTTTCTGGGCATTCCCTGATAAAGCAGATGCAACAAGAAACTTGTCAGGTATGGTAATCAATCGCTTGAAAGAAATCCTGCCAAACTTAATTGGTGGTAGTGCGGATCTTGCTCCATCTAATAAAACAGACATGAAAGGTGCAGGCGACTTTGCAAAAGGAAACTACCAAGGCAGAAATCTTCACTTTGGTGTAAGAGAATTGGCTATGGCAGGTATCGGCAACGGACTTGCATTACATGGTGGGTTAAAAGCTTTTGTAGCTACATTCTTCGTGTTTAGTGACTACGTAAAACCAATGGCAAGATTGAGTGCGCTTATGGGCTTACCATTGACTTATGTATTAACACATGACAGTATCGGTGTAGGCGAAGATGGTCCAACGCATGAACCAATCGAACAATTGGCAATGCTTAGAGCAATGCCTAACTTCACAGTGTTTAGACCAGCAGATGCAACGGAAACAATTGCCGGCTGGTACTATGCAATTACAAGCCAGAATACACCTACAGCAATGGTATTGACCAGACAAAATTTACCGCAATTAGAAGGCTCCAGCAAAGAAGCTTTAAAAGGCGGCTATGTAATTGCTGATGCAAGCAAAGCACAAGCTGACGCAATTATTATTGCCAGCGGTTCTGAAGTAGAACTTGCAGTCAATGCAAAAGCAGAACTTGCTAAAGAAAACATTGATGTACGAGTCGTAAGTATGCCTTCCGTTGATTTATTCGAACAACAAACAGAAGCATATAAAGAAAGTGTATTGCCAAAAGCAATCAGAGCCAGAGTGGCAGTAGAAGCAGCATCTGATTTTGGTTGGGGCAAATACATCGGCTTAGATGGTAAAACAGTAACAATGCCAGGCTTCGGCGCATCCGCACCGGCAGCAGTATTGTTCAAAAAATTCGGCTTCACAACTGAAAACGTTGTAAAAACAGTAAAAGAAGTATTATAAGAATAAAGACCAATAGAAACAATAAAAAACTGCTCTCGTTTTTAAAGACGAGAGCAGTTTTTTTTTTTTTGAATTTTTAACTAAGACTATTCTACCAACTTAGGAGTAACAAGGGGAAAAGCTAGATAAAACCACCATTAATGCGAATCGTCTGACCTGTTATCCATTGAGACTCTTCACTTGCTAAAAACAATGCCACCCTAGCGATATCCGCAGTCTCACCTAGGCGACCAAATGCGTTCAATTTACTGAGGGCTTCAATTTGTTCCTTTGTTTTCCCCACAGTAAACAACTCGGTATTAACCGGTCCGGGAGCAACTGCGTTTATCGTAATTCCTTTAGGTCCGAATTCCTTTGCCAGTTGGCGGGTAAATTGATCGACGGCTCCCTTGGTGCCGGCATATAGGCTGTAGGTTGGGAACATTACGCCAGTCACCGAAGTAGAAAAATTGATAATCCGTCCGCCATTAGCCATACGGCTGGCCGCTTGCTGACAAGCAAAGTAGGTTCCTTTTACATTGATAGCAAAACTTTTATCGAAATCTTCTTCGGTTATAGCCGCGATCGGTTTTCCAATCATAATTCCGGCATTATTGACTAGGATGTCGATCTTCCCATAAGTTTCCACCACTGTTTGAAATAGACGTTCTAGTTCAGTAACCCGGCTGATGTCCGCCTGGACTGCTATTGCTTCACCACCTTGCTTTTTAATTCCAGCCACAACTTCGGCTGCTTTTTCCGAATTTCCGGCATAATTGATTACAACTTTTGCGCCATTAACCGCCAGTTCTTCTGCGATTGTTTTACCAATACCACGGGAAGATCCTGTGACCAAAGCCACTTTTCCCGTAAGTTGTTTCTCTTGAATTTGAGTCATTTGTTCATCATCCTCCTAACTATTCAATTATAAAAAATCATTTGACGTACGTGGAAGTTTATTATTTCCTTTCAATGTCACGCAAACCTTTAAGTATTACCTCAACTATTTTTTTTAGCAACTCATCCCTCCGTTCATCTTTATGATCCAGCACCATCCGTGGATGGTGAAAGGATACAGTGGATTCAAATAAGAGATGAACCAAATCTTCTGGTGACTCCGCATGGATTTCTCCAGTTGCGATTGCTTTCTGTACAAGTATTAAAAGTTGTTGATTAAGATTCGTTAAGTGTTGTATAACAAATGGCTTTAATTGCTCTACCGCCATGTTAAACGATTTATAGATTTCTGGGTCTTTTAGAACTTTTTCTTTTTTGAGTTCGTGATATTTCAAAAACCATTTTACAATCAACTCGCACGGGGGTAATTTCTGTTTCGTAACAAGCTTTAATTTATTGTCCATTTGCACAAGCCATCGTTCAGATACGGCATCAAGTAATGCTGCTTTGTCAGGAAAATGATTATAAAGCGCAGCCTGACTTATTTTAAGCTCCCTTGCAATATCTGTTAAGCGGAACTTTTCAAAGCCATGGTATCGTATTTTTTCTTCGGCGATTTGCAACGCTTTTTCTTTAATTTCTTCAGAAGTTAGGCCGGTTTTCGGCATAGTATAATTACCTCACATTTCATTGCACTTTAGATAAGATACCCCAAATAGTGTTATTTTTTACGTAACGCTGGCATCGCTACACATACAACATATAATTGATTAAATTGCATATGTTATATGTTATATAAATTATAATTTATAACATGTAACTTAGTCAATGAATGATTTTCTTTAGTTATCTGCAAAAATTCATACTGTCAAGTATTTTACTGCTTGATCTATATCGGTCGATGAGATGTTTATAGTGAATGATCATCATAACGTTTACATTGAACGTGCTTTTCGCCAACTCTCGCCCTATCTGTCCATAGTTTGTCTATAAGTTGCTGGCTATCGTAATATGCGATAGCTAGTTTTTTTGCATAAAAGAAAATTATATATATGTGTGATTCCAGCGGGATTAGGTAATAAGTAAAAAACATGCAAGTGATAGCCTTGATGAAAGTTCGCATACTTCATAGTATTTACGGGAGACTGTAACAAAAGATTTTTTTAGTAGACATTTCAGCAATATACAGGTTAACAAAATATAGTAAATAGTATATAATGTATAACAAGTAAAATAAAATGTCATACATTTAGGAGGACGTAAAATGCTGGAAGATTTAAAGAAAATCGTTTTCGAGGCCAATGAGTTGCTGCCGAAATACAAGATGGTAACATTTACGTGGGGGAATGTATCGGGAATTGATCGAGAAAGAAAACTTATGGTGATAAAGCCCTCTGGAATAGACTATGAAAAGATGAAAGTAGACGATATGGTCGTCGTGGACATGGAAGGAAATGTGATCGAAGGTGCGTATAATCCATCGTCTGATACGGACACGCATATTGCGCTGTATAAAGCATGTCCGGAAATAGGCGGAATTGTACATACGCATTCGCGTTATGCAACGGCATGGGCGCAGGCCTGCGAGGATATTCCGGCACTGGGGACGACGCACGCGGATGATTTTTATGGTTCGATACCTTGCACTAGAGCGATGATAAAAGCGGAAATTGCAGGCAACTATGAGAAAGAGACAGGTAACGTAATCATAGAAACCTTTAAAAATAGGAACCTTGATATGATGTCCATTCCCGGGGTGTTGGTGTACTCTCATGGACCGTTTGCCTGGGAAAAAGACCCTATGGCAGCCGTAAAAAAAGCTGTAATACTGGAAGAAGTGGCTTTTATGGCGTATCAT
Source organism: Massilibacillus massiliensis (assembly GCF_900086705.1). Lineage (NCBI taxonomy): Bacteria > Bacillati > Bacillota > Negativicutes > Selenomonadales > Sporomusaceae > Anaerosinus > Anaerosinus massiliensis. The sequence continues at coordinate 2,983,797 of NZ_LT575483.1, forward strand.
TCTGTGACGATTAATGAAAAGTTGAAACTTATGCAGCAGGATCTTCTGGATAAGCATTACCTTCGCAAGCATGGTGTAAATGCTTATTATGGACAAAAGAAAGAAGTCGCAGCTTGTGTAGAGAAGTGATATAAATTCTGCTTTGGATGAGTTTGTATAGGTTTTTGCGTTTATCAAACGAATGCCGTGTTCATGCACACATATGGCGCATATAAAGGCTGGACAAATCAGTAAAAATCATTCATAATTATTAGATAAAATTGTGTGAATATGAAAAGATGGGGCATTTGATTAAATGAGAAACATATCCAAATATGTAGAATTGATGAATTGGTTGGAAGCGCAGATTTTGGACGGAAGTTTGGCATTAGGAGAAAAAATCCCGTCTGAAAATGAACTGGGAGAAAAATTTTCGATAAGCCGTCAAACTGTACGCCAAGCGACGAGTGCACTGGAAAGCAGAGGTTTGCTGAAACGGCGCAGAGGATCTGGTACATATGTAAAATACTCATATGAAGATCAAGCTGCTCCATTTAGCTCGGCAAAAACAATTGGTGTTGTGACAACGTATCTGAATGACTATATTTTTCCGGATATTATCAAGGGCATCGATCATGTATTGATAAAAAATGATTATTTTGTCCAGATGTCGCTGACGTATAATAATATGGAGAGAGAAGCCAGCGTCCTCAATAATCTGTTGGCGAAGAATATTGAGGGGCTGATCATCGAACCGGCCAAAACCGGTCTGCCGAACATGAATGCAGATTTATATGATCGGCTAAAGCAGATGGCGATACCCTGCGTGTTTATAAATGCCACGTATCCCAATATGGATATTCCTTGCGTAGCGATGGATGATTATGCTTGCGGAAAAGAAGCCGTGGAGTATTTGGTGAAAAACGGGCACAAGAAGATCGGCGGTCTGTTTAAACTTGATGATATGCAGGGGAGACTCAGATATGCAGGGTGTGTTGATGCTTTGCGCCGACAACGAATCAACTTTGCTGACAGCGATTTAATATGGTATACGACGGAAGATAAAAATGAAACCTTTATGATGCATTTTTGTGAACGGATCTTAAAGATCAGCGAAAATTGTACAGCCATGGTTTGCTATAATGACCAGATGGCCAAGGAAATCATAAAAATTTTATATCATGCGGGCAAAAAGGTGCCAGAGGATATTTCTTTGATCAGTTTCGATGACTCTAGCATCGAATTTCAAATGGAATTTGGTTTTGGTCTTACTACCTTTAGGCATCCTAAGGAGGAGCTGGGGCATGTCGCGGCTGAAACGCTGCTCAAGCTGATCAAAGGACAGGCGGCTGACGATGTCAAATTTCCGCCGAATCTTGCTGAAAGAACATCAATAAAAAATTTGAAGTAATGCGAAATATAACGCCTGCCGAATCTTTACCAGATCCGGCAGGCGTTATATTTCGCATTCTTTTGTTTAAAGTAATGATTGCTTAGAGTTCAGCGATAAAAATTAAAGTAGTGTCCATTTATAAAAAATTTATTCATAATATTTCAAATAGGTATTTACAGGAAAAAAGAAAAGTTGTATTATAAAAATATAAAGTTGTATGACATATTAAAAAGGAGGAATTTAAAGAGAATTGTTTAGTATTAAGTGTACAAGTGATGGACTCCGTTTTTTATGACAGGCTGTAAATTTTCACTATACCAGAAAAGATATATGTTGTAGTGATGAGGGCTTGCATATAGGATGAGGCAGGTTCTTGGAGTGATACTCGGTATTATTTGATTTTGTTTGTAATTAGTCTGAAAAATCACAACTTTCTATATATAATAAAAAGTCATACTTTATTTTAAATTGTATTATATATAAGAACGAGACTAGCGTGATAGGATTCGGAATTTGGGAGGTGTACTGTTTTTAATGAATTTAGTAGAAATTTCTCAAGCAATAAAAGAAGGTCGTATTTCCCTTGGAATTGAGCTTGGATCCACACAGATCAAATCGGTGCTGGTAACTGATGATTTTAAGACTGTAGCGTCAGGTTGTTATGTTTGGGAGAACCAGTATAAGGAAGGCATATGGACTTATCCTTTGGATCAGGTCTGGGAAGGTATCAGGGAAAGTTACAGACAGTTAACAGCAGATGTTAAAAGTAAGTATCATCAGTCTTTGGTTCACATCGGCTCGATTGGTATCAGTGCTATGATGCATGGTTATCTGGCTTTTTCGGAAGATGGTGAGTTGCTAACTCCTTTTAGAACTTGGCGGAATAATACAACTGGCCCGGCTACAGATCGGTTGACAGAATTATTTGGTTTCAATATTCCGCAGCGTTGGTGCATTGCGCATTTATATCAGGCTGTTTTGAATGAAGAAGAACATGTCAGGAAGATAGCGTTCATTACCACTTTGGCAGGTTATGTACATTGGAAACTTTCCGGGCAGAACATCCTTGGCATCGGTGATGCCTCCGGCGCTTTTCCGATTGATGAACAAGCGGGCACGTACAATGAAGAATTTTTAAAATGTTTCAGCCGATTGACGGAAGTAAAAAAATATCCATGGAATATTCATGATATCTTGCCTAAAGTGCTCAAAGCAGGGCAACTTGCCGGAAGATTGAGTGAAGAAGGCGCGAAACTGCTGGATGTCAATGGAAATCTTGCCAGCGGCAGCATAATGGCCCCTCCGGAAGGAGATGCCGGTACCGGAATGGTAGCGACAAATAGTGTCCGGAAACGGACGGGTAATATCTCGGTGGGGACTTCTGCTTTTTCGATGGTGGTTTTGGATAAGCCGCTGGAAAAAGTGCATCGCGACATTGACATCGTAATGTCACCGGACGGTTTTCCTGTAGCGATGGTACATATCAATAACTGCTCATCAGATATCAATGCATGGGCGGAAATTTTCAGGCAGTTTGCTGGTCGGCTTGGCGTTGATTTAAAGCCGGATAAATTGTATGAAGCATTATTCCTTGTGACTGCAAAGGCAAATCCTGATGCAGGCGGACTTGTCAACTATAGCTATTTGTCGGGAGAAAATATCACGAAAATGTCCGCGGGACGGCCTTTATTTGTCAGAACGCCGAATTGTGAATTTTCTTTGGCGAATTTTATTTTAACGCAGCTTTATTCCGCGTTTGCTCCATTGAAAATCGGGATGGATATTTTAAAAAATGAAGAACAGATAAACACCGAAGTTCTTATTGCACAGGGCGGACTATTCAAAACACCGGTAATTGCCCAGCAGATTTTAGCCAATGCGCTCGACACACCGATTACAGTTATGAAGACTGCAAGTCAAGGGGGACCTTGGGGGATGGCGGTGCTGGCATCGTACGTGAGAGAAGGTGCTGAGAATATGAGTCTTGAGGATTTCTTAGACCAAAAAGTTTTTGCAAATCCCGAAGCAATGACTTTGAACCCTGAGCCAATAGGCGTCAGTGGATATGAAAAATTCATCAAGCTCTATCAGGCAGGTTTGTCTGTTGAACAAAATGCGATTGATAAGCTCAAGGAGAGAAAATGAAGCTTTTTTAAGCAAGGATTCAAAACATCGAGTTAGGTCTTAATAAACTGAAAATTTCAAATTTAATCAATAGGATACTCTATCCATATTGGTGAATCAAAGGAGTAATGAAAAATGTTATCAGTTCCAGCGTATGAATTTTGGTTTGTCACCGGAAGTCAGTTTCTTTATGGGGAAGAGCAATTAAAACAGGTTGCTGATGATGCACAGGATGTTGTGAAAAAATTAAATACGAGCGGCAAGCTTCCCTACAAGATTGTATTTAAAGATGTTATGACGACTGCCGACGGGATCACGAGATTTATGAAAGAAGCGAATTATAACGACAATGTTGCCGGCGTTATCACTTGGATGCATACTTTTTCACCGGCAAAAAATTGGATTCGTGGTACGAAGCTGCTGCAGAAGCCATTGTTACATTTGGCAACGCAGTATTTAGATAAAATTCCTTATCAGACAATCGATTTTGATTATATGAATCTGAATCAAAGTGCGCATGGCGACCGTGAATATGGGTATATCAATGCCCGCCTGCGTAAAAATAATAAAATTGTTTATGGCTACTGGGGTGATGAAGAAATTCAAGAAGAAATTGCCCGTTGGGAAGATGTAGCTGTGGCTTATAACGAAAGCTTTAAAATTAAAATCTGTCGTTTCGGTGATACCATGCGCAATGTTGCTGTTACTGAGCTTGACAAAGTGGAAGCGCAGATTACACTAGGTTGGACGATCGACTATTATGGTGTTGGCGACTTGGTAGAAGAAATCAATAAAGTCAGCGGTACTGATATAGATGCCGAATACAAAGCTTTGCAGGCACAATATACACTGGTTCAAGGCAACAACAGTGCGGATAAATTTGAACATTCAGTACGCGTTCAACTGAAAGAATATCTTGGCATTAAAAGATTTTTGGAACGCGGTGGCTATACAGCCTTTACTACAAATTTTGAAGATCTGCACGGTCTGGAACAACTGCCTGGTCTTGCAAGCCAATTGTTAATGCGTGATGGATACGGTTTTGGAGCCGAGGGCGATGGAAAATCAGCAGGGTTAAGCAGATTGCTGAAGATTATGGCGCATAACAAACGGACTGCTTTCATGGAAGATTATACGCTTGATCTGCGAAAAGGGCATGAAGCGATCTTAGGGGCACACATGTTGGAGGTAGATCCATCGATTTCCAGCGAAAAGCCACGTGTTGAAGTGCATCCACTCGATATCGGTGGGAAGGGAGATCCGGCACGCCTTGTGTTTACTGGCTCTGAAGGAGATGCGATCGATGTAACGCTTTCACATTTTTCCGACGGTTTCAAACTGCTTAGTTATCCGGTAAATGGTAATAAACCGGAAGCAGATACGCCTCATTTGCCAGTGGCTAAGCAATTATGGACACCAAAAGTTGGCCTTAAAAAAGGATCGATTCAATGGATTCAAAATGGCGGCGGACATCATTCTGTCTTTTCCTTTGTATTGACAGAAGAACAAATCAATGATCTGGCTGGGATGTTCGGTATCGAATCAATTGTGATTGAATAAGTCTGTCGATGAATAGCGGTTGCATTTCAGGTGAGTTTGTACCTGAAATGCAAACCGATCGATTAGATGAAGGTTTACCGATTTTCGGGTCCGAAGGGCATTGAGCGTCTCTTTATAGAGACAAGGTGCTTAAACGGAGTGGTTATCGGAGTAGAAATTGCATTGAGGATATTGGCGTTGGGAGAATCTCAAAATGACTGTCAGTATCTTCTGTATAATGGAGAGGTGCAAAAATGGAAGAGACAAAAAAAATATCAAGTCGTTATATTTATTTCTTCGGAGCATTTGGTGGCATTCTTTTTGGTTATGATATCGGTGTTATGACTGGGGCACTGCCCTTTTTAACACATGACTGGCATCTTACGGATGCCTCAACGATTGGCTGGATCACATCTTCGGTTATGTTCGGGGCCATTTTTGGCGGCGCTTTGGCAGGACAGCTTGCGGATAAATTGGGGCGACGTAAAATGATTTTGATTTCAGCCGTACTATTTGCAATTTTTGCTTTACTGTCGGGGATAGCTCCCGATGAAGGGCAAACTTATATGATCATTGTTCGTGTATTTTTGGGGCTGGGGGTTGGCGCAGCATCAGCCTTAGTACCAGCCTACATTTCCGAGCTGGCACCGGCACGTATGCGCGGACGGCTTTCCGGGATCAATCAGACCATGATCGTTTCTGGTATGTTGATTTCCTATGTTGTAGATTTTTTAATGAAGGATTTACCGGGTGAAATGTCTTGGCGGTTGATGCTGGGCTTTGCTTGTCTGCCGGCTGTTGCCTTGTTTTTTGGTGTCTTGCGCTTGCCTGAATCTCCTCGTTATTTGATTAAGAACGGTCAGTATGATGAGGCACGGAGAGTTTTGAGCTATGTTCGCCCGGAGAATGAAATTGACGACGAACTCAGAGAAATCAAAGAGACCGCAGCACAAGAAAATCAATCGGATAAACAAACGAGCTGGGGAACACTGCTTAGCAGTAAATATCGTTATCTGCTGATTGCCGGAGTCGGTGTCGCCGCTTTTCAGCAATTTCAAGGAGCAAATGCAATCTTTTATTACATTCCTCTTATCGTGGAAACGGCAACCGGCAGTGCAGCGACAAATGAATTAATGTGGCCGATCATTCAAGGGATTATACTTGTTCTTGGATCGCTGGTATACATATGGATTGCAGAAAAATTCAATCGGCGCACACTTTTGATGGTTGGGGGCTTCATCATGGGGTTGTCCTTCATTCTGCCGGCGGTCATCAATTGGCTCATTCCGGGCACAAGTCCGATGATGATTGTATTTTTTCTATCTATTTATGTTGCCTTTTATTCGGCTACATGGGCGCCAATTACATGGGTTTTAGTAGGCGAAATATTTCCGTTGGCTATTCGCGGCCGCGCAGCAGGCTTGGCGTCATCGTTCAATTGGATCGGTTCCTGGTTGGTCGGATTACTGTTTCCTATTATGACGGGTGCTATGTCGCAGGCGGCGGTGTTTGCTATCTTCGGTGTCATTTGTATGATGGGGGTAGTATTTGTAATGACGCGTGTCCCGGAAACCCGCGGACGCACACTGGAGGAAATTGAGCAGCAGGAATCAGGGCTATTGGATCGGAATCGTATGTCTCAGGTAAACAAATCGAAATTTTCAGTATAAAGTAAATTTTATTTTTGAACTACAGCTTTGAAACATATGTTTAAACTCGGAGAAGATGCAGTAGCAGACTTCGCAAAACTTTAAGCGCATGAAGTTTTTTATGTAAAACTTATATAAAGTTGTTGAATAATCAGAGTATTCAATAGACTCTATCATAAATGTTGAGGAAATCAGAAAAGCTGATTTCCTTCAACATTTATTTTTTTGCAAAGGATGGAACATAACGCTAATTTTTGTTTAAATTAGCGCTACGGTGAAAAAGCTAAAGCGGTTGTCAGATAAAAAGTGGATATCCCTTTGTAAAACAAGCTATAAATTCGGGTAATTTGACACATTGACAGACAACTTGACAACTTGATATCATGGAGGTGAATTTTGTATGTAAAGGGGATTTTATGAATAATAAGTATATCGCATTAACATCTATGTATCGTTATGGAATTTTGTACATGGCGGATAAACCGACACCGGAACAAATCAAGCACACGATAACAACAACCAATCCACATACTGTAATTCCAGGTAGCAAAATGCTCGTGAAAAAAGCATTGCGTGATAATTATGGAGTCGCAAATAAGGCAGATATGGAACAGGTTATTGAAGATCTGATGTATGGAGTATGGATGGACTCTATGGTGTATGCTGCGCTTATTGCGTTGTTTCTTGATAAACCTGACGAATTTACAGAGTTATCAACCGAACAGGTAGAAGCGTTTCTTTTAGATAAAAATCGTTTGCAAACATATCAGGAGAGATATGTTTCTGCATGGAAACTTGCCGGAATGGAAGTAGATGAAGGTGAAGTTACAGCAAATTTTGAAAAAGCTATACAGGGATATTTCACTTTGGAGCAGAGACCTTTACTCGCGCAATTGGCGGAGCTTTTTCAAAAGAATAAAGCATGGCTTTCCTATACAGATCAGCTTTCTATGGCTGCTTTTCAGTTCTCGCGCATTATTTCTATCATCGCCGATTCGTTCCTTTGTGGTTATATTATAGAAGAGGAAACAGAGCAAAGGCTTAATTATTATGGTGCACTTGCAGAGCATTTGTTTAAGAGCTGGGAGTCATTTTTATTTAGCGCAATTTTGGGCAAGCAGTTGATGTCGACAGCAAGCGGAACCTTTATTATTGATGGGAAAGATTATATTGAAAATTGCTATAAGATCGCAGTGCATCCTGCAAAAATTCTAGCAATATCCGGTTTGTGGGCAGATTCTGATTTAACAAGATTTTGTACCTGCATCGAAAAAGAATATGATGTATCTTTGGAGGAAGGGGAAGTAGCGGTAGGAGAATCTGATCCGATGCTTTCATTTGTAGAAACTGTAGTTTTACCGATATTTGAGAAATATGGAGTAGAATATTTGTTTGATCAAGACGCATGCCAGTATTCCTATACCGTTCCGGTTGCGGATGTTACGTCTGATGATTATGAGCTGATAAATGACGATGTAAAGAATGTGAAATTTGACTATGGTGCAGATGAGATTCCGTTTATGTTAAATGGCAACAAATTATTAGTTACAAGTAAGAAAATTTATGTTCAGGAGAAAAAGTTCCTTTTCTTCAATAAAAAAACCCATGTATTCAATTGGTCGGATAAGTTGCAGTTCTCTTATAAGTTTGGTAAGTTAGACGACGTCTTATTTATGATCAATGAGATTGTAGCATTTACACTTCCACGTAATTATAAAAAATTTGGCATGGGTATGATGGCAGACAGCCAGTTAAATAAAGAAGAGATCTTGGAGCGTTATGGTAAAGATATAGAGAATGCTCTACTTGCCTTTTCAGAACTTAACGAGGTTTTGGGAAAACAGTAAGCAGCGTTTAGACAACTATGGACAGATAGGTTGCGGGTCGGCGATAAGCACGTATTTGAGCATTTCTCACTGAAGGGCATCTATCTTCGTAATCGTTTATAAGTGGAACGAAGTTAGCTATTTTTATTTTGGCTATAAAATGATGAGGTCATCGCATTTTTAATGCGATGACCTCATCATTTTCGTGCTTGGCTTTTTCCGGAAAAATACGTTCCGAAGGATGAAAAAAGATCAATTTACGTTAAGAAATCCATTTGTTTGAGCGAAGCGAGTTTTGGATTTTAGTAAGTTGATCTTTTTTCAAGTGTTTTGGAGGTTTGTGGCCTAGACTTTTTGGTCCGTTTGTGGCAATGACAAAAGGACATATATGCATTTAGGGATACACAAAAATTTTTATGAATAAACGCTTAGGAGTGCAGCCGTGTTTTTTATCTCAACTTTAGGTAAGTATAAGAATCATATTTTTAGAGAAAAATAGTAAAGGAGGAATATCTTTTAAAATAAAGGAGCTTTTGTATGACTGAAAAAAACACCCAAAGCTGTGCCCTAGGTGCTGCTGCTGCGTATCAGCTTGCTGATATAATAAAAACAACACCGCAATTCGCGTCGATTACGCCGCGATGGCTGACAAAATTATTGGATTGGAAACCGTTAGAGACTGGGGTATTCAGATTAAATAAAGTGAAAGAAGGACAGACGCCGTTAGATATACTTTGCAGGCAGAAAGATAACGACAACATTCCCGAAGGTTTTGTAGATTATGAACCTAAACCTCGTGAGTACATATTAAAATCGATATCTTCGGTAATCAATTATCACACGCGTATATCGGACTTGTATAGTAGTCCTTATGACCAAATTACAGAACAACTTCGTTTAGGAATTGAATGTATTAAGGAAAGACAAGAAAGTGAGCTCATTAACAATGATCATTATGGGCTTTTAACAAATATCGCTAGTTCGCAGCGAATTCAGAGTCGTAGTGGATATCCTACGCCGGATGATATGGATGAACTGATCGCAAAAGTATGGAAAGAGCCGTCTTTTTTTCTTGCGCACCCTAGAGCGATTGCCGCGTTTGGTCGTGAATGTACAAAACGTGGTGTCCCACCTGCAACTGTGACATTATTTGGTGCGCAGTTTTTAACCTGGAGAGGAATTCCCCTTGTTCCCACTGATAAATTATTGGTTGATGGGCAAAAAAGTCCAAAAGATAAGGCAGGAAAAACGAACATTCTTCTTGTTCGTACGGGAGAGAAAAAGCAAGGTGTGATTGGTCTTTATCAGGCAGGTCTTCCGGGAGAACAGTCTCGGGGATTGTCGGTAAGATTCATGGGGATTGATAAAACTGGAATTGCGTCTTATATACTATCTTTATATTGTTCTGCTGCGATTTTAGTTGATGATGCGATTGCTGTGCTTGAAAATGTCGATGTAGGAAATTATTATGAGTATAAATAATTGTACAAATCTAGAAGTGGATATTGCAAAGCTGCGAGAAGATTTTTTTCAGCAGCAGAATGATCAGATCCCAGATCCCTCTGTGATAGCCGCAATGGCAAATGTATATTTCCCTGAATTTGGACATGGTGAGAAATCAGTACCATTAGAGAACGGCGTCCCGACGGTAGATTTTATCAATGCAATTCCAGTTGCAATTGAAGAGGACTTTGGTAAAGAATCTTCGGTAATCAGTCAGGGGCAATCGCAGCCGTTTGATTTTCTAGGAGAAGCAAGGCCGATCTTTACGGAGTGCGAAAATACGGCAGATAAACATAGGAATATTGCCGCTGATGAAATGATTGAACGGGATACCATGATAGATTTTGGGGTGGGAATTCGTTCAGAAGTGTGTATGCAATCCAGTCCGATGGATGTGCAAGCAATCCGTAAGGATTTTCCCATTCTAGAGGAGCAAGTTAATGGGAAGTCATTGATATGGTTTGATAACGCAGCGACAACACAAAAACCAAAATATGTGATTGAGCGCTTAGCTTATTTCTATCAACATGAAAATTCTAATATACACCGAGCTGCGCATACATTGGCTGCTCGTGCAACCGATGCATATGAGGAAGCAAGAGATAAAGTCAGAATGTTTTTGCATGCAGCTTCTTCGGAAGAAATTGTGTTTGTCCGTGGGGCCACAGAAGCGATTAATTTAGTTGCGCAAAGCTTAGGAAAATATCAATTGCAAAAAGATGATGAAATCATTGTGAGTATGCTGGAACATCATGCAAATATTGTCCCTTGGCAAATGCTCTGCCTAGAAACAGGTGCTAAGCTTCGTGTGATTCCTGTTGATGAAACTGGACAAATTCTTTTACCTGCATATGAAAAGCTTTTGAATGCGAAGACTAAAATTGTCGCAGTTGCGCATGTTTCTAACGCACTGGGTACGGTTACACCAGTAAAAGAAATCGTAAAAATTGCGCATCAATATGGAGCAAAAGTGCTCATTGATGGCGCACAGGCAGTTTCTCATATGCAAGTAGATGTGCAGGACATAGACTGCGATTTTTATGTCTTTTCGGGACATAAAATTTACGGACCTACGGGAATCGGTGTTTTATATGGAAAATCTGAAACTTTGAACACGATGCATCCTTATCAGGGTGGTGGAAATATGATTGCGGACGTTACGTTTGAAAAAACGTTATACAGAGAATCTCCCAGCCGATTTGAGGCCGGCACGGGAAATATTGCGGATGCAGTTGGTCTGAGTGCGGCAATTGATTATGTACTTTCCGTAGGCATGGATCGGATTCATCGTTATGAACATGATTTGCTACGGTATAGTATGCAGGCGCTGCAATGTGTGCCGAAGTTAAGGCTCATTGGAACGGCAGAGGACAAAGCTGGTGTTATCTCTTTTGTTATAGATGGTTTCACGGCCACAGCTATTGGCAAGGCATTAAGCGAAGAAGGGATTGCTGTTCGTGCGGGACATCATTGCGCACAGCCAATTCTAAGAAGATTTGGATTAGAAGCTACCGTGCGAGCTTCGCTCGCGTTTTATAACACCCGCGAAGAGGTAGACGCCTTGGTTGCATTACTTTGTAAACTGTAAAGAAGTGTTGTCAATTGTAGGGGAATACATACGGTTTCTTTGGTGCTTCAATCTGTTTCACTGAAGTGACCTTGATAAAAGGGACTGTTTTGTTCTCCTGTTGCTTTACTTTTAGATTTCCTTCAATTGAAAGCCACGTTCCGTCTGCATAGTTTTCGGCATTTTTTATTTCACACGTAACGCCATAGGGAAGCGAATCTGCGACACAGCATGTAATTACATAACGGACAAGAGAAAGTTGACCTGTGGTATCTGGACTGCGAAAAACGAAACCTGTCATAGAGATTTTTTTATCCAGATAATCTTTGGCAAAATCGTTGATTTCACTTACTGCTTCCGTATAATTTAAATCAGTTACTTGGATTGTATCGATTTGATGAAATTGCTTGGCCAATGGTCGCGGTACATCTTGTATCATCCCTGACGGATTGTTCAGCAACAAGGTATTATTTAAACCTTTACTGCTTACCAGATTTGCATTCAAAGTATTCGTTGGCAAGGCTGCGGCTAATAGAAGTACGATGAAGAATGGAACATAAGAGAGTTGACTCAATTTAGAATGATTGTGAGATTCGGAAGAATGTAAAAAGGTATCAAACAAGCGTATGATCAGCATCGGTAATAGTAAGCAATAAGATATCTCTGTAAAAATAATAAATTTTGGATTAATATATAAAGGAAGTTGTTCTGTTAGATCAAGCCAAATCAGAAAAACCCAAAAACCGAAAAGTAAGATGGTTTGCGTAAATGCGTTCATATTGAGCGCATTTTTTTGTTTTTTGTGAACGCGAGATCTCAATTGTCTAACCTCCTTAAAGTTGATTTATGATATACGCTGAGCAAGCACATAAAGTAATAACCGTAAAAGTCAACAATAAAACAAAGCGTAGTTTAAATGCGTGCAAAAGCATAAGCGTATTTTTTACATCGACCATTGGACCTAAGACCATGAAAGCAACAAGTGATCCTGGCAAAAAACTTGAACTAAAAGAGGCAGCGATGAAGGCATCTGCGGCTGAGCACACAGAGATGAGGAAAGCAAATAACATCATGACGCCAATGGAAAGGATGGGGCTTTGCCCCACCGATAACAAGGTTTCACGCGGCAAGAAGATTTGTGCTAATGCGCCTAAAATGGCACCACAGAGTAAATATTTTCCCATTTCAAAAAATTCATTACTTGCATCTCGAATCGTATAAATGATTTTGTCAAAAAGAGAATGCTGCCCTCCGTATTCATTGGCTGTATGCGAGCAGCAACTGCATAGAGCCTGAGAAGGATGGGGAGATTTTAATGCAGTACGTTTGAAACAGAAATCCAGCATGAGTCCAACAAAGCAAGCAATGAAAATTGCAATTCCAAGTCGAAAAAAAACCATATCACTATTCATGCGAAAGGCATACAGCGTTGCAGCAGCAGCGACAGGATTGGTGATCGGTGCCGCCAGCATAAAAGCGATGGCAGTATGTAATGGAACACCTTTCATTAATAAACGGCGTACGATTGGAACGATGCCACAATCACACATTGGAATAATAAAGCCCAACAAACTGGCGATGATGACACTGAAAAATTTGTTTTTAGGCAGGATTTTATGAATGGCTTGTTCCGTGACGAAATTATGAATTAAAGCCGAAACGATAACGCTGAGCAGCATAAATGGAAAAGCTTCAATGATAATACTGAGCAATATGATTTTGAAATTGATTAAATTATTCCAATCCATCATAGTGGATAAATAAGTTTGTAAGGATAATAAGTTTTCCAGAAGAATTCCTCCATATATAGTTTATCATTATAAAATACATATGCAGGTTGCATTGCGTATAGTATGCAAGAAGTAATTTAATTACATAATGTAGTGTGTTTCAATGTGCAATAAGCCTTTAAAATAAAAGAGGATGTATTAAGATTTTATTTCTAAAAATCTTAATACATCCATAAACGAATAGATTTCCTTTTCTCATTGCTGCAAACAGACCGAAAATTCTAAGACAGATCCGAGTGGCAAGTTTTATTGGACGCTGTACATATTATGACTGCTCATGTAGTTGAAAATTCCTTCGCCATGTTCTTGTTCTTCTTTTTGAATATGGTTTAATGCTTGCCGAGTTTGTGCATTGGTAAATTCAAAGATGGCGGTGTCATAAGCACCCGAGACATATTTTTCAGTCATCAACATGTCACTGCAAAGCATCATGTCCTTTTGGTTTGGAACGGATGCATTTGTTGTAGCTTGCGCTTGTGTATTATTTTGTTGATTCGACTGCGCAGGTTGTTGTTGTGAGGAAGATTGAGATTGCTGTGATTGTGATTGATTCATATTAGGGACTTGACCATTTAAAATTGATTCAATGGTATTCAGATGTTGCTGTTCTTGTTGTGCATAGGTTTGAAACAATTGTTTAAGATTTGGGTCTGTAGCCTGCTGCGCATATTTTTGATACTTTTCAATACAAATCTTTTCGTGTGATTTTTGATCTTGGAGCAACTGCGTTTCTTTTTGAGTTAATGGCATAGTTTTGCCTCCTTTTTAGTTTTTAGTATTTTGCCCAAGAAATAGAATAATATTACTTTTAAATCTAAACGGCTTGCATCTCCAAATCATAGTTTTATAGGTTGCTACATTTTTTGCAATCGCTTACAATATACAAAGATATAAGAACAATGTTTTTATATAGGGTATGAAATATACTTTGAGAAAATTTTATTTGCTTAAAGTAATAAGGATGGATTCATTTGGAGATATTCGACTTTGAGACGTGGCAAGTTATTCTTAATTTTAAAACAATATTTTTAGGAATTATTATTGAGGCATTACCTTTTATTCTAATTAGTGTAATCGTTTCATCCATATTACATAATTTTGTTTCTGAAGAATTGATACAGCGGGTACTACCAAAGGATAAGATGGCGAGTATTGTGTTATCTTGTTTGATAGGAATTGTTTTTCCTGCTTGCGACTGTGGAATGGTACCGATTGTTCGTAGGCTGGTTAGGAAAGGCGTACCTTTATATTGTGCGGTCGCCTTTATGCTTTCAACACCTATTATAAATCCGATTGTCGCTGTGGCTACTGCGTATGCATTTAATAGTATTGAAATGGCTATAGCAAGGTTGGGCATTGCTTTTTTAGTCGCCTATATTAGTGCAGCGCTCGTCAGTGAAGCATTTGCAGGTACAGAATTAAAAGATGAACAAGCTGACGACGGACATGACCATCATCATGGGGGTTGCTGTGCGTGTCACGCGCATTCTGAACAACGAGTTACAGCAAGTGGAAAGTTCTTGCGTGTTTTAGATGATGCATGTAGTGAATTCTTTGAAATGGGCAAGTATTTAATTATTGGATCTTTTCTAGGGGCGATAGCACAAACTTTTATACCAAGAGCAACGTTGCTAAGTGTTGGGCATGAACCGGTTTTATCAATTTTTGTAATGATGGTGTTTGCTTTTTTAATTTCGGTGTGTTCCACAGCGGACGCCTTTATTGCTTCATCCTTTAACACCAGTTTTACGCCGGGGTCCTTAGTTGCATTTATGGTATTTGGACCAATGATCGATATTAAAAATATATTCATGCTTTTGCACGCTTTTCGTTTAAGATTTGTCATCTTTTTAGTTACGATTGTTTCAATATTGTGTGCATTCACAACGTACATGTTTTTATAAATGCATAGAAAGAAAGGAGGCGGAAGCATATGTCGAAATTAAACAAGGAGGCTGTAGTAAGAACCGTAATATTATTAGGTTTTGTTTTATTGCTATTTTGGCTCATCATGACAGAGCAAATTACTTTGTATGTTCATCCTAGAATTATAAACTTAATTAAATTATCGAATGGTTTATTTTTTATGATGTTTTTATTGCAGTGCTGGAAGTTGAAAAAGACTTGGAATAAATCTACGGAGCAATCCAAATGTTGCAGCAGGTACTGGCGCTATTCTCCGTTCTTTTTCACGCTGGCAATTGCTATACTGTTACCCAATACTTCGCTTAACGCGAGTCTAGTTCCTAATAAAGGGCTGAATAGCCAAGTGACCAATGCGATTTCTAAACAAAATGATCGGCCAATTGTAGCTGAGATGCGGAATGCTAATTTAATCAGAGTATCGGATACCAATTTTCTTGATGTTATGTCCGAGCTGCAACGTTTTCCTCAAGCGTATGTGGGGAAAGAAATTGATATGAAAGGTTTTATCTATATAGATGGGTCAACGCCTCAGGCACATTTTTCTTTAATTCGATTTGTTGTAGGCTGCTGTGTAGCTGATGCTCTTCCGGCCGGTGTTTTATGCGAAATGGATCATGCCGATGAATATCATAATGGCGATTGGTATCAAATTCAAGGTGTTATAGAGAACAATACACGTGATGGAAAAACTTCTCCAGTTGTTAAAGTAACATGGATTAAGGCAGTTCCTAACAATACTACGCCATATGTTTTCCCTTAAATCAGTACTTGCTTTTATCACAACAAAAGCCCCTCATTCGTAACCTTAGGGTGTGCGAATGAGGGGCTTCTTATAAATACGGCAAAATCAATATATAATAAGTCGATCTTGTTTACCTCTATTTACTTTTTGAGGATAAATATAGCCGATAAAATCGCCTTGACTGAAAAGTATGCTAAAATCAAGAGAAGTTTGTATTGGAGTACCATCTTTATGCAGTGCTTCATAAATGATATGATCGGTAGTTACTTGACGGATTATGCCGACGGATACCTCCTGCTTAGCATTTTTCCAAAGTATAATTGCACCGATTTGGGCCTCTTGCGGCGCTGTTTTCTCTATCCAGCCAAATTGCGCTGCATTTAAAAACCAGTCGTCAGCATCACCACTCCAATTCATTCCTGGGGCGGGGGCTATTTTGTCAAATTCTTGTGCGATATAGCCGAGCGCTGGCGTTGGAAGATGCTTGTACCATGGACTCGCATCAGGATCACAGTCGCAAGCCCAAGCTGTAGTAGGAATCAAGAATATGAGAAACAGTGTATAGATAATTTTTTTCAAACGCATTACTTCCATTCTAAAATTAAATTTACCTTGCGCTTAATAAGCGGTTGATATTAATAAAGAATCAATCATTTGTGAGAAAGCTTCAATGGAATCAGCTTTCGCTACATGTATTCCATTGATGAAGAAATTGGGTGTATGGTGAAACCCTAGTTTATTTGCTTCTTCCATATCATTTTTGATGTCTTCTTCAATTACTGGGTCGGCAAGGTCACGATTTAATTGATTTTTTTGTGTTGGGGATAATTTGAGCTTATCCACGAAGTATTGCAGTCCGGAATTGCCTCTTTTTAAAACAGATTGTTCTGTCATCGTCAAATCGTAAAATTCCCAGGCTTTTTCTCCATCTTGCCTAGCTAGGGCTTCAAAGACTTGTGCTGCAGACATCGCGTAGGGATGTGTGTCATGTGGATAGTGCTTTAACTTTAACTGCACTTTGCCATCATATGTCTGGAGTATCTGGTCAACTATTTTTTTTGAATCGACACAATCAGGACATTGAAAATCAATGTATTCGACAATTGTAATGGGCGCTAGAGGATTGCCGCGAATCGCTTGTGCTGATACAGTAGAAAAGTTTATACACGCATAGATCATGATCATGCAACTGAATATAATTTTTGCATTTTGGTAGAGCATCTTCTGCATTTTTCTCCTCCCATTTATAAAATTAAGTGTTTGTTATTAATGTTTCTTATGTTTATCGCAAAATAGATAGGCAGCGATACAAGCTGTCAGGGGTATTGCGCAAATTAGGCCAATACTTCCTGTAAGCGCTCTTACGATTTCGGTCACAATTAAATTTAAATTCAGGATTCTCGTGAAGGAAAGATCTTTTTGTACGGATATTAATAAAAGTAAGGGTAGGGACGAACCCACATAAGCTAAAATTAGCGTATTTGACATCGTTCCCATAATGTCACGACCGATATTCATGCCTGTCCTAAATAATGTTTTAAAACGTACTTCCTTTGCATGCTCTTTTACTTCGTTGATTGAAAAGGCTATAGAAATCGCTACATCCATTACAGCTCCTAATGCACCTAAAACCATCCCGGCGAATAAAATTCCTTGAAAATCTACATGGGATAAAGCGGTTGCTTTTAGCATGATAGCTTCTTCATTTTCTAAGCCGGTTAAGTGCATAAAATAGATGGATAGTTTAGATAAAATACCTGCGATTATGACACCGCTGACCGTACCTAAAATGGCGGCAAGCGTTTTTTTGTTCCAACCGCTGATGAAGGTTTGAGAAATAATTGCAATGACTGTACAAAGTAAAAAAACCATGAGACCAATATCTAAATGATTTTCTTTTAAAATTTGATTTAAAAACACGCTAAAAATTAAAAAGCAAGATAGAGCAATCACAAGAATTGATTTAAATCCAACCATTTTTCCAAAAATCAATAAACAAACGACAAAAATTCCAGCTAGCCAATACATATAAGTATCACGCTGAAAATCGCTGATATGATATTCGATTTTACCGGTGTGATGAATTGCTGCGACAATTACCTTGTCACCTTCATGTACTTCCATCGTACCAAATGCAGATCTTTCAGGTTGGTTATTTATTGTAGTGATTTCTTGTTCTGCTTCACTGCCAGAGGTCAATTTTATTTTAACCAGATCTTGTTTGCTAAATTTCATTTTTTGAAAGGACTGATTTTCTATAGGCTGGACGGAAATCACAACGCCCTTTTCATATTGTATTTTAGGGGCTTCGGTCTGAGCATTGGCGATTGATGGGAAAATCATTATACAAAATATGATGGATAGTATGTAAGATAAATAGTTATTTTTCATTAAATAGTTTTCAACTCCATAATAGTATTAAATAGTAATGTTCTTATTTAATACATTATAATAGATTTGTCATAAAAAGCAAATAAAAGGATAATGAAATATGGATAAAGGAAACAAAATGATATAAACGTATGAGGTAGAATTTTCAATTGACAGTTAAAATTTTTTATATGATAATAATTGCATACCGTCTAGTAGGTCGGTAGTATGGGGAGACGATAATGTAATGAAAGAAAATATTATTCGGGTTGCTTTAAGTTTGTTTTTAAAACGAGGCTATAAATACGTTTCTTTAGTAGATGTGGCTGCAGAAGTGGGCATAACGAAAGGCGGAATTTATCACTATTTTTCTAGTAAAGAAGATTTGTTAGATGCCGCTGTACATTATTTATTTGACCAAATGGAAGCCAAGTATATGGAGATTTTTAATCGTAAAGGCAGTTTGCAGCAGGTATTGCATTCTATTTTGGTCGAACGAGAGCTCAGTGTGTATGCGCAAAATATGCTAGGAATGGAGCAATCAGATTATCGTGAAAATCATGCAAGTTTTATACTGGAAGTGATGAATCATTTTCCAAAGATACAAGAACGTATTGATGGGAGTCATGTGATGATTTGTCAGGCGATTGAAAAAAGATTGAAAGCCGCTGTTTCGAAGGGCGAAATTCGCGCCAATACAGATGTACATGTTCTGGCAGTTATGATCTTAGCAATGCTGAATGGACAAATATCGCTGGGCGAAAAATTGAATAATCTCGATGTTCGTAAACAGATGACAGATAGTTTTTTACAATTGATATGTTCTTAAAAGAAATAAGCCTCCGAATTTAATGTGAGGTTATTTTTCTATTCTAAACCTACCATCCGGTAGGTATGCTTAAAGGTGCAGCGATTGAGGTTTAATTGGAATTAAAGGAGGCATATAGAATGAAGGGGCCTAAGTTTAAATATTGGTTCGTACCATTGGTTTTGTTGGTGGGTGTGTTTTTTGTATTTCAAAGTGGTGTTTTTTCCAAGGAAAAGATAACAGCAGAAACGAATGACGGAGTCGCTGTGCGTGTTATGGATGCGCAGTATACACAGGCCGTGTCAGGGCTTTCTTTGAATGGTTCTATTGAAGGAAAAACTTCCGCAACGATCAGTGCAAAAATTGCGGGGAAAATTGAGCAAGTTCTAGTCGAAGAAGGACAAGCGGTAAGCGTTGGTGATCCTTTAATTCGTTTAGAAAGTGTCGAATTAAGCAATGCAGTACGTACTGCAAAAGATGCTTTAACCAAGGCTGAGGTCAATTATGATTTGGCAAATGCTGATTATAATCGTTATCAAAAATTATATAGTCAAGGTGCTGTTTCTCAGCAGCAATTAGATACAGCAGAAGCAAAATTAAAGAGCGCGCAAGCTGATTTATCAAGTGCATCAGTCAGCTGTGACAATGCAAATCAACAATTAGGGTATGGCGTGGTAACAGCACCTGTAGATGGTGTCGTTGCAAATAAAACAGCAACTGTAGGTCAAGTGGTATCCTCTGGTACAGCTTTAATGGTCGTACAGGATATCAGTCAGGTGCAAGCTGTTGTAAATATTGAGCAAAAAGATTTAGGACAGGTTAAGGTTGGACAAATGGCTGAGATTAAAGTAGATGCCTATCATGATAGGATATTTACCGGGCTTGTTGATGGCATGAATCCAGAGGCGGATTCTGGCAGTCGAATGTTTAGAACTAAGATCAAGGTAGACAATGAAGATGGTGCGTTAAAAGCGGGAATGTTTGCCAAGATTCAATTAGTTACTGGTGAGCCGATACAAGTTCTTAGTGTACCGCAATCAGCGGTTATTCAGAAAAAAGGTTTATATTATGTGTTTACTTTAGAAGACGGAAAGGCGGTTCGTCATCAAATCGAGATTGGGCAAGCCGATCATGATTCTATTCAAATTAAAAGCGGTTTACAGCAGGGAGACAAAGTAATTGTTAGTGGCGTAAATCAATTAAAAGACAATGAAGCGGTTAAAGTAGCTGAGTAGAGGGAGATAGACAATGAAAATTACGGATATAAGCTTAAAGCGTCCAGTATTTGCGACAGTTACGATTTTAGCGCTTGTTGTTTTAGGATTATTTAGCTATATCTCATTAAATGTAGATGAATATCCTAATGTGGAAATTCCTGTTGTAGCGGTTACTGTAAGTTACCCTGGAGCTTCGCCTGAGCAGGTAAAGTCAAAGGTTACGCAGAAAGTGGAGGAAACTGTCAGCGTTATAGCGGGGGTTGACCATATTACTTCAACAGTGCATGAGGGTAATTCAACAACGGTAATTCAATTTACAATGGAAACTTCGGCAGCCACAGCGGCACAGGATGTTAGAGATAAAGTTGGACGTTTGCAAGGCGATTTTCCTGATGATGCTGAAGCTCCGGTAGTTACCAGATATGATCCGTCGGAAACTCCGATTGCATCTATTGCATTAACAGGGAATATCAGCCAGCGTGAATTGACGGTGATTGCCCAAGATACTGTAGCAGATCGCTTAGAATCTATCAATGGTGTAGCGGCTGTTAACGTACAAGGTGGATTGGATAGAGAAATTCAAATTTATATGGATAGCAACAAATTGGCTGCGTATGGGTTGACGATTCCCGAAGTGACGAATAGTTTACGCAGTGAGAATATGGAAACTCCTGGCGGTAAGGTCACAGATGGAACAAGGGAGACCAGTTTGCGGACGATGGGAAGTTTAGCCACGCCGCAGGAAATTTTGGATTTGCCGCTTGTAAGAAGAGACGGTGTACAACTATTTGTTAAGAATATTGCTTCGGTAGAGGATACAACAAAGAGTGTTGCTTCAATTACAAAATTAAATGGTAGTCCGGCCATCGGGCTGGATATTATGAAACAATCCGGTAGTAATACAGTTGAAGTGGCAAGTCATGTAAAAAAAGAACTTGAAGCAATGAAAAAAGATTTGCCTTCAGGTGTAGAAATCTCTTTAGTGAGAGATAACTCCAAAAATATTAACGAATCGATTCACGATGTATTGTTTAATTTAGTTTTTGGTGGTGTATTGGCTGTTGCGATCGTATTTTTATTCCTAGGAAATTGGCGGAGTACAATGATTGCGGCGATTGCTATTCCGACTTCGATTATTACTTCATTTTTAGCGATGAAAGCTTTAAATTTTACACTGAATACAATGTCACTTTTAGCACTGTCCTTAGCGGTTGGACTTTTAATTGACGATGCAATTGTGGTTATTGAAAATATTGTACGTCATTTAGAAATGGGCAAGGACAAATTTAAAGCGGCTTCAGAGGGAACAGATGAAATTGGGCTGGCAGTTACAGCGACAACGTTAACTTTAGTGGCTGTATTCCTTCCGGTTGGTATGATGACAGGCGTTGTGGGGCAATTTTTCAAAGAGTTTGGGATTACGATTGCGGTAAGTGTACTAGTATCGCTGCTCGTTGCATTCACGTTAACGCCGATGTTATCATCTAAATATTTAGATCATAGCAGTAAAACATCCTCCACCGGCAGAATAAAGCGTTTATGGGATACTTTTAACGACAAATTTAATCAGGCAACAAAGCGATATGGTGAATTTCTTGCATATGCTTTAGGGCATCGAAGTAAAGTAATGCTTATCGTTGGGGCTTTATTTGTTGGTAGCTTGGCATTAACACCATTGTTAGGGTCGACCTTTATTCCTGATTCGGATAGTGGTGAGATTACGATCAGTGCCAATGTAGATCCGGGCATGAGTGTGCAGGCAGTTGGAATGATTGCCGACAATATGGACCAAGTCATCCGGACCTTGCCTGAGGTTACGACAACCTATAGTAATACCGATAGCCGGAGTATCAATATTTTAACGAAGCTTACAGAAAAGGGTGAAAGAAAGCGCAGCGATAATGCGATTATTGTTGAATTGCGTGAGAAGTTAGATGGCATTCCGGGGGCACAGGTTAGTGTTTCTAAAAAATCCGGTATGTCCAGTGGAAAGCCAATTTCATTGGTAATTCAAGGACCTTCATTGGATACTTTAGCCGATATTGCAGAACAGGTTGAAGCGATGATGATGACGACATCAGGCGCTGTGGATATAACGTCTAGTCATGAAGCGGGAAATCCGGACGTACAAATCATTGTAAATCGTGATCAAGCATCTGATTTAGGCGTATCCACTTCTTCGATTTCAGGTACGTTGCAGACGATGTTTAACGGTACTGTCGTATCAGAGTTTAAAGAAGATGATGATGCTTATGATATCCGTCTGATTCTAGCTCCTGGGGATCGTAAAGATCTGTCAGATGTAAATCATATCTATTTAGCAAGTTCGAATCGAGATAGAAATGGACAAACCATTATGGTACCTTTATCTCAAATTACCGAAACTGTTTATGCAACAAGTCCTACGCAAATTAAGCGCTATGATCGTCAGGATCAGATCACAATTTCCGCTAATTTAAGAGATGGTGTAACTTTAGGGGAATTTAACAAAGAGTTAGACAAAAAACTAGGGACAATTCAGTTACCGGAAGGGTATCAGTTTGTAACTACTGGACAGTCAGAACAAATGTCGGATGCCTTCACAGGCATTGTCGTAGCATTGGCATTGGCCGTCTTATTTATCTTCTTTGTATTAGCTGCCCAATTTGAAAGTTATATCGATCCATTCTCAATCATGTTAGCATTACCGTTGGCGATCATTGGTGCGATTCTGGGGTTAGTGATTGCTGGCAGTACGATTAGTATGATGTCTTTAATTGGTGTAATTATGCTAATGGGGCTAGTGACCAAAAATGCGATCTTGCTTATCGACTTTGCAAAACAGTCGATGGAGAAAGGGGTAGAACGCAATCAAGCATTGGTTGATGCAGCCCTTGTCCGGATGCGTCCGATTATGATGACCACATTGGCCATGATTTTTGGGATGCTACCTTTAGCTTTAGGTGTAGGTCCGGGGGCGGAAACACGAGCGCCTATGGCACATGCCATTATCGGCGGTCTGGTTACTTCAACCATATTGACGCTGGTTGTAGTTCCGGTCGTTTATACTTTGCTTGATGATATAAAGACTAAAAATTTCAGAGAAAAAATTAGCGCATTTTTAGTTTCTATCTTTAAAAAGAAGCGCGTAGAATAAAAGTCTAGGGCGCGAATCTTCAAAATACTTGAAAAAAGACCGACTTACTAAAATCCTAAGCTTACTTTGCTAAACAAACGGATTTTTTAGGTAAGTCGGTCATCTTTTATCCTCCAGATTGTATTTTTCTGAAAAAGGTCGGGTACGATAACAAAAGTTGCCACGTTTTGATGCACAAATCCTTTTTATACGAAATAATGAGGTTGTTTGTTTTTGTATGTTTAAATTTTGTTGTTTTCAGGTTTACTTTTGTATTATACTAAAAACAAAAATGAAGTTAGTTTTGGAGGTAGTTGACGTGAATATTTTTGATTATGCTTTACAGATGGAATTAGATGGTGAACAATATTATATGCGTTTAGCGGAGAAAGCAAATCATGATGATTTGAAGAAAGTTTTCATGGATCTTGCGAAAGATGAGCAGCGTCATCATCAAATTATTCAGTCCGTTCAAAAGGATACGCCAGAAAAATTGCAGGAAAATCCTCTTTTACATACAGTACAAAATGTTTTCATTTTGGATACAGATTCTTTAATAGAGGACAAAACATTGGTTACAAAATTAAAGAAAGAGCCCGTTGACGTATATTTATCCGCATTGGAAAAAGAAAAAGAGAGCGTTGAACTCTATAAAAAATTGCGGGATGAGTTGAGTGGACAGGTAGAAAAAGATCTTTGTGCAAAGCTTATGCAAGAAGAAGAAAAGCATATGGAGATTATAGAAAATATCATTGATATGTTCAATCGTGTAAATGATTGGGTGGAATCTGCCGAATTTAATCATCGTGAAACATATTGATGTATACTTCTCACCAACCGGCAGCCTATCTTCGTACTAGTATATAAGTGGAACGAATGCTAAGTTATTAACATAAATATAGTAGTTTTCTACAGTCTGAAACCGACCGAGTGTCGGTTTTTCTTTTTGTCATGAAATATTGTATTCATTTGTATTTTCTATAAACTTTCTTGAATATGTTAGTCATAAGAAAGTTCTTTTGGAGGAATTAGAATGGGATACTATGTTCGTGTTGAATCAAATGTAAGAGTTTACGTAGAGGATCTTAATCCGGAATGTAAAAATACGATTGTATTTTTACATGGCTGGCCAGCGAATCAGAGAATGTTTGAGTATCAATTTAATCAACTACCCAAGCTGGGATTTCGGTGTATTGGTATTGATACTCGAGGCTTTGGCAAATCGGATAAACCTTGGCATGGATATGATTATAACCAATTGGCAGATGATGTTTACTGTGTGATTGAAAAGCTAAAGCTATGTGATATTACGCTTGGCGGGCATTCGACTGGCGGAGCGATTGCAGTACGATATATGGCGCGTCATAAAGGGTTCGGAGTAGCGAAATTGGCTTTGTTTGCAGCGGCAGTTCCATCGCTGATTCAACGTAAGTATTTTCCTTATGGATTAGAGAAATCAGCTGTTGACCAGATTATTGAGGGTACTTACACCGATCGGCCTAAAATGCTGCAAGGGTTTGGTGATATTTTTTTCTTTCAGTATAAGACAGAAGCACTCAATCAATGGTTTTTTCAATTGGGATTAGAAGCGGCGAGCTGGGCAACTGCTGCCGTTGCCCAGACTTGGATCAAGGATGAAAAATTGTTTGCAGATATGGAAAAAATCTGTGTTCCAACCTTGATTATGCACGGAATTCATGATCAAGTTTGTCGTTTTCCATTAGCGCTTGCGCAAAACCAGGGAATTGCGAATTCTCATCTGATAGAATTCAAATATAGCGGGCATGGTTTAATGTTTGATCAACAGGATAAATTTAATAAAGAGTTGGCAAAGTTTGCGAAACAATAAAATTTGCTTTGATATATTCACGCATGTGAATATATTTTTTTTATGCCTAAAAATGCCAGTTATATTGTTGGAAATATTGTAGATTCTATTGATGAAGAGGTGATGTGCTTGTCAGATTTAGATGAGGTATTAAAAAGCATTGAAGAATTGCGAAGCAAGCTCAACAAAATAGCAGAGGGAAGGGCTTTGACCGATCCGCAAGTTGTATCTGCAAGTCAAAATTTAGATGCACTGCTCAATGAATACCAAAGACTAATTAAAGACAGAAAATAAAAATTATCATATTTATAGCATTCTTTCATCTAATGTATGCTTGATCGTACATCAGATTGTAAACAAAATAAAAAAATTCACATAGTGAATAAGCGATATGCATTTGTCTGAAAGCATAAATATAAATGGTCAAAAAAAATCCGTAAACTATATTAATAAAATATAGTTTACGGATTTTTGAATTTAGTTACGAATTAAGTAATCGAAAGCACCGAGGGCGGCAGTTGCTCCAGAACCCATGGAAATGATGATCTGTTTGTAGGCACTGTCCGTGCAATCTCCAGCTGCAAATACACCAGCAAGGCTGGTTGCACTATGTTTGTCAACGACAATTTCACCTAATCGGTTGCGATCGACAACTTCACCAAGCCAGTCCGTATTTGGGACTAGACCGATGAGAACAAATACACCTTCCAACTCTAAGTGATGAGAAGTACCGGTTGTACGTTCTGTATAGGTAATACCATTTACTTTGTCAGTACCGGTAATTTCATTTGTTTGTACATTTTTTAGTACAGTGACATTTGGTAATTTGTAAAGACGCTGTTGCAACACCTGGTCGGCTTTCAGCTCTGGCATGAATTCGAGAACTGTTACATGCTGCACGATTCCAGCCAAGTCAATGGCTGCTTCGATTCCAGAATTTCCACCGCCTATGACAGCAATGCGTTTGCCTTTAAAAATAGGTCCGTCGCAATGAGGACAATAAGCCACGCCTTTATTTTTAAATTCTTTTTCACCTGGTACGCCTACATTACGCCAACGGGCACCGGTTGCAAGGATCATGGTTTTACTTTTCAGAATAGCACCATTTTCTAATTCAAGTTCAAGCCAATCTTTTTTTGTTAATTGTTTGGCTCGCTGTGCTTTTATGATATCGATGTCATATTCTCTGATATGTGCATCTAAATCAGCAGCCAGCTTTGGTCCTTCTGTATATTTAACACCAATAAAATTCTCAATCCCTAAAGTTTCTTTTACTTGACCGCCAATTTGTTCGGCTACAATACCGGTACGAATTCCCTTGCGCGCCGCATAAATGGCTGCGCTGGCACCGGCAGGTCCACCGCCTACAACTAAAACATCAAAGGGATCTTTCGGTTCTAGTGGGGCTGCGACGATTGTTGGGGAAAGCTGGGTAAGGATTTCTTCCAGCGTCATGCGTCCACTATTAAAATATGTGCCGTTCAAGTAAATGGTTGGTACGGCCATGATATCTTTTTGCTCTACTTCTGCTGTAAATGCTGCTCCATCCACCATCGTATGCGAAATACCCGGATTTAGTATACTCATTAGGTTTAGGGCTTGCACGATTTCAGGACAGTTGTGGCAGCTAAGATTAATATAAGACTCAAAATGATAGGTTCCTTGAATGGCTTTAATTTGATCAATGATATGAGGTTCCACTTTTGGTGGACGCCCGCTAACTTGAAGCAAAGCCAAAACCAGTGAATTGAATTCATGTCCTAACGGAATTCCAGCGAATACTACGCCATAATCATGACCATTTCGTGTCACATTAAAGCTAGGGGTTCGCGGCAAGACAGCAGTCTCTATTTTGATTTTGGAAGACAAGTCAGCGATTTCATTGACCAAAGCAGTCATATCACTGGATACAGCATCAGAACCTGTACTTACTTTAAGTACGATATCGTCTTCCAGCAGTTGAAGATATTGATTTAATTGATTTTTAATTTCTGAATCCAGTAACATTTTTTGTACCTCTTAAATCTTGCCGACCAAATCAAGACTAGGTTTCAGTGTTGCTGAACCTTCTTTCCATTTGGCAGGGCAGACTTCTTTCGGATTTTTGCGGATATATTGTGCCGCTTTAATTTTATTGAGCAGGGTGCTGGCGTCACGCCCAATACCACCTGCATTGATTTCAACTGCTTGAATGATTCCATCAGGATCTATGATAAAAGTACCACGGTCTGCCAGCCCTTGGCTTTCGATCAATACGTCGAAATTTCTAGCCAATGTGTGAGATGGATCACCGATCATTGCATACGTAATTTTGCGAATTGCATCTGATGTGTCATGCCAAGCTTTGTGTGTGAAGTGCGTATCCGTGGACACGGAATATACTTCAACTCCTAATTCTTGTAATGCTGTATAATGATTTTGCAGGTCCTCAAGTTCTGTAGGGCATACAAATGTAAAATCGGCCGGATAGAAGCAGATCACGCTCCATTTTCCCTTAAGGTCGGCTTCTGTTACTTCAACAAAGGAGCCGTTTTTATAAGCTTGCGCTGTGAATGGTTGTACTTCTGTACCAATTAATGACATGGTTCATACCTCCTAAAATTTCATTTCTAAATTTAATAATCAATAATGATTATCTGTTGACTCTTATTATTTCACAAGTGAGAATGATTGTCAATATATAAATTGATAAATTTTAATTTTTTTGTAGGATATTCCAAAAATATTTAATGGAGTAATGATTGAAAAAGAGTATATGCGATCTATTAAAAGATAGGTTGTTTAAATTCATGCTATCAGCTGAAAACGCATTGAAGTGGAAGTTTATGGCTAAAAATTAGGAGTTTTAGCTTATAGAAATTATTTAAACTAAGACCATATTACCATTTTTGACAAATTAAACTAAAAATAGAAGGAAAGTTGTGCTTGATATTAGAATTTTTCACTTATGCAAGTAAAATCTATATTTGCATAAGTACTTATAAAGTTTTAACGAATAATTGGGGGTAACATTTTGAAGAAGTTTTTACGTATTTTATTGGGTAGTATTTTCATGGTTTTATTTGTTTCATCTACAGTATTGGCGGCAAATGCAGCGAATGAAAATGAAGTGAACAGGGCACTTGATGCTGCAGAAAGAGTACAGCAGAGTGGCCCGAAAGAAATAAAATTAAAGGATCAAGCAGTGATCAATTTACCAAAGGGGTTTATTTTCATACCACAGCCAGAAGCTGGAAAACTTTTATCTGCATGGGGGAATCCGAATTCTAAGGATCTCTTAGGTATGATTTTTTCTGAAAATCAACAAGATGATTATATGGTTGTAGTAAAGTATTATTCCGAAGGCTTTATTAAAGATGATGATGCAAAAAATTGGGATGTTGAAGAATTATTTGATAGTTTGAAAGAAGGAACAGAAGAAGGAAATAAAGAAAGAGTAAAAAAAGGAATTCCTGAATTAGAAATTATCGGCTGGGTGCAAGAACCTAAATATGATGCAACAAAAAAACAGCTGGTATGGGCTTTATCGGCACAAGATAAAGGTACGAAGGCTACTTTAGCAGAGCAAAGTATTAACTATAATACATATGTTTTAGGCCGAGAAGGTTATTTAACAATGAATTTGGTGACAAGTGTGGACAAGATTGAGCTTTATAAACCACAAATTGCAAAATTGTTAGATAGCACAACGTTTGTAGAAGGAAAGAAATATACAGATTTCAATTCATCTACAGATAAAGTTGCGGAATATGGATTGGCAACTTTGGTTGCAGGTGTGGCTGCAAAAAAATTAGGCTTTTTTGCATTGATTGCGGCATTTGCATTAAAATGGATTAAAGTATTAATTGTTGCAGGGGCTGGGCTTGGCGCATTAATTTTAAAGTTTGTTGGCAAAAAGAAAAAGGACCAAGAAGAACCGGAAGAGGCAGTTGAAGAGATTACCACAGCGCAGGATACGGTATCGGCAGAAACAGAGCTGATAAAAGAAACAGATGAAACCCCATCAGAAGAGACAAAACAAAAAATAGAATCTGAAAAGGAACCAAAAGCATAAATTTATATGCAAGTTTTCAGGGAGAGGAAACGATATGATCATGTAAAGATCTAAATGCATGACATAACAATTTTATAAAAGATGAAAATCATTTTATTATTACTGAGTTCTTTAAAATTTGGCAAAATATTAACTACAGGCGGTACAATGGTACTGTCTGTAGTGACGTATGCATTTATTTATGGCTGGAAGTATGCAGTAGGTTTAGTAGGTCTTATTTTTATACATGAGATGGGGCATTATCTGGCGGCGAAACAAAAAGGGCTTGATGTCGGGGCACCTGTATTCATTCCTTTTGTTGGGGCATGGATTGCATTGAAAGAAATGCCGCGTGATGCAGAAACAGAAGCTTATGTTGGTTTTGGCGGACCTTTACTAGGAACGATAGGAGCATTGCTTTGTTATTTCGCAGCCCGTGAATGGAACAATACTTTACTGCTAGCAATCTCTTATTCGGGATTTTTTATTAACTTATTTAATCTTATTCCCATTCCGCCATTAGATGGAGGACGTATTACGGGTGTTTTGTCGCCGCGTTTATGGTTGCTGGGGCTGCCAATTTTAGTGGCAGTTTTCATCTATCATCCAAATCCATTGTTGATTTTTATTGCAATTTTAGCGATTCCGCAAGTTTGGAAAACATTTAAAGATAAAGAAAATGCGGAATCAGAGGCGTATTACTGTGTTTCATTAGAGGCGAAGTTCATGTATGGTACATATTATCTCGCTTTGATCATCTTTTTAGCGATGATGGTAGATGGGGTACATCAACTTTTACCTGCTCGCTAACAGGCATATGTGATCCTAGACATAATTTGTCTACACGCTGAATGAAGGCAAAAGAGTTTTACTCTTTTGCCTTCATTATTTTTTGTAGTATTTCTTCTTCTAAAATTCCGGTGGATGGAACCTTACGCCAGGTGTCATTTATCTTTTCTTCAAAGGTCATATCCATATGAAAGATTTGGAATGTGTTGAATTCTCCGCTTGTAGAGTAGATCACGGTTTTTAGACGAATCGCCGAGGGGAAAGATGTTGTCAAAATGTAATCAAGCATATGAGGATCTTGAGAATTTAATTCTCCGGAAGTATAAAGAAGACCCCATTGTTCGTCAAATTTTTGTATCGGCAGTACTTGTTTGAGTGATGGACTTGATTGTATAGTGTGTGCTACATTTTGTATGGTTAATGAATTCGGAGAAAGTAAGAAAATGGATTGTTCTGTTGATTTTGTAAGTTGCTTGGGGGAAACGCGTGTTTTGTAGATCTGCTGGTTTCGTTCGATCAGTATTTCTGTGGAAGTGTCCATGACTTTTTGATTTGCATTTTCATCTAGGGGAAGGAGTTGGTCGGCAGGACGAATTCCGGCATAAAACGCCGGCCCGAAAAGGTGAACTGCTATGACCTTTAGATCTTCATCGATAATCAGACCTTTACTGACAGGGAGTGTTGATTTAGCAAAGCCGGTTGCTGTAAAAGAGAGTAAAAGGAAAAGAATAAAGACAGTTTTTTTCAAAGGATATGCACCTCTCTAACAATAATAGATCTTAAATCGTAGACAAATAAAATATTTGTGACAGCAAATTAGAAAGTAAATGAAACTCTACGTGCTGATATACTTAAATTCTAGTATGGATCTGGTGTTTGTCAAGAAAGATTACTGAAATATCTTTTTTATGCTATTAACTTGAACCCAATATCTTACGATACAGATTGTAGATAAAATAAAAATATGCCTATAAGTAAATAGGCAATCAGCAATTACATTCCATTTATAACCCAATACGAAAATTGGTTGTTAAATCGTGGCTTGTTGTCATAGTTTTTTTACATGCAGGCTGTAGCAGATCTAAAAATAAGTAAAGGCGGATTTTTTATGATTGAAAAAGTAAGTAAGATTTCAAAAATAGACACTTTACATCGATTTAATCGCAAAGTCCATTTGAAAGTAAAACTTAAAAGTCGTTTTCGCAGGTTGTTAGATAAAAAAATAAGTGCGTTGAAAAGGTGAAGTTTTTGTTGAAAAGACGTTTCATATTTTTAAAGCAAAGTGTAGTATGAGTAGAATTTATAAAATCATGGTATAATGTAAACATAATCTAGCAAATAAATTTTTACATAGAATGGAGGAAGGTTTATGAAAGGTTGGATGATTGCTGGTATTGTTGCGGTAATTGTTGTGGTGATGGCAGTGAGTGGATATAATAGTTTGGTTGGAATGAATGAGGATATCAATGGGAAATGGGCGCAGGTGGAAAATCAACTGCAACGCAGGGCTGATTTGATTCCGAATTTAGTCAATACGGTCAAAGGGTATGCTGCCCATGAACAAGCGGCAATTCAGTCAGTGGCAGATGCGAGAGCAAAACTTGCCGGTGCACAAACTCCAGCAACGAAAGCAGAAGCTGATGGTGAATTGAGTGGTGCTTTAAGCAGATTGCTGATGGTAGCAGAAAACTATCCGAATTTAAAAGCGGATCAAAACTTTCGTGCGTTGCAGGATGAACTTGCTGGGACAGAAAATCGTATGACGGTTGCTCGCCAAGATTATAATAATACGGTACAAGTTTTTAATACAAAGGTGAAGACCTTTCCATCCAGTATATATGCGGGAATGTTAGGATTTTCTGAACGTGAATATTTTAAAGCGGCGGAGACTAGTAAAACAGTTCCTGAAGTAAAGTTTTAGCATAGTTACTGAAAGCTGCAACGGCTAAAAGGCAGGTGAACTCGTTTGTTAAAGAAATCGTTTATTAGCATATTGATATTGTGTTTTGCATGTATGAGTTCTGTCGCTTTGGCAAAGGCAGAGATTCCCCCAAAACCGACAAACAGTATTTATGTGCAGGACTACGCACATGTTCTTTCTGATCAGACAAAGCAGAAAATAAATCGTATGGGTGATGCACTGCAAAGACAAACAAAAGCCCAAATTGTGGTAGTAACAACAAAAACGCTTCAAGAGATGCCGATTGAAGCGTATAGTCTGGAGATTCTTCGTCAATGGGGCGTAGGTGATCGAACTTTAAATAATGGAGTTGTAATGCTGGTTGCGGTGGATGACAAAAAATCAAGATTGGAAATTGGCTATGGATTAGAGGGAGCGCTTCCTGATGGGAAGACCGGTGAAATTCAGGATACGTATATGTTGCCATATTTTAAAGCCGGTGATTATGAAAGTGGTATCGTTAACGGCTATTTTGCTTTAACCAATATTGTTGCTGATGAATATGGTGTAAAGGTGGCTGAACAGGCAAAACCGGAAAAAGCACCTGAACCTCGAGAAGCAAGTTTTTTTGATACATTGTTTACGGCTGCTGGGGTTGTGGGAATTGTAGCCTTGGTACTTTTAGATTTTATATTTTTCGGTGGTCGGTTTACGACGTTAATTCTGGCGATTCTCAGCTCTCGCGGAGGAAGACGAGGAGGCGGCGGAGGCGGATTCGGCGGGGGCTCCGGAGGCGGCGGAGGATCCAATCGCGGTTGGTGACAAAATTTTTTTCTTTTAGATATATGAATTTATGAAATATAGGTTATAATAGGGATAGGAATACACATTTTATATACTATTTTTACGTAATGTATTTGAATTTAGGAGGTTGTTATAATGGCAAAATGGGCTTGTGTAGTTTGCGGTTATATTTATGATGAAGCTGAGGGAGATCCTGATAATGGGATTGATCCGGGTGTGACTTTTGAAGAATTGGGCGATGATTTTGTTTGCCCTTTATGTGGTGTCGGTAAAGATGAATTTGAAGAAGTAAATGAATAATAGATAAACAAAAACTACCAAATGTTTGTTTGGTAGTTTTTGTTTTGCTTTGCGTATTTTTATTTTAATGTGTCATTTTGTGCAGGCGAGGCAGCCAGCCGCGTTTAAGCATGAGCTGCAATAATTTATAATCCCAGTCTAAGCCCCGATTGAGGAGATCTTTATACATCATAGCAACATCTACTTGGTAGGACTGATGCAGGGCAGTCAGCATTGCCATTTGTGAGGCTTTTGCCATGGTGCCTACAGCGATTGCGATTTCTCCATCTGTCAAATGTGCATCAGGGTCGATGGAAAGCGATTTTTTATGAAGCGTACGATGACTGAACGTTAGATTTGGGATTTGGTTTCCGTTTTCTTGGAGAATTTCTTCGGATTGGTCAATTACGACACGCGTATGCGTAGATAAAGCTTCTTTAATCAGCACTTTTAAGTCTTCATCTTGTGCATGGTTGTATAACACTTCTAACAAAGCTACATTGTAGCGTCCTTGAGCAACCACACCGTAGAGTGTTGCTGCTTCGAGATAATTCAATGGTTCTTTGTCGAAAAAGTTATTAAATAATACGCGTGTTTCTTCGTTGATTTTGTCAAGGATAGACATCGTAAAACCTCCCTAAAATTTAATTGTATGTTCAATTTATAGGATTACCATTTTTAACAGATAAATTCGATAAATTTAATTAATGTTAGAATAATAATTTCGTTGATTTTTAAAACCTAGTTTGCTATACTTTACATAAGGAAACTTCATCCCATAATATGTATGGCTTGTAGTTATAAAGATGTTGTACGCCCTTTTTGCATGCAAAGAGGAGGATTGGCACGTCTTAAATAAGAGGAGGTTTTTGTTTATTATGAAAGTTACAGTTGTTGGAGCAGGTAATGTTGGTGCTACAGTTGCGAATATTATCGCATTAAAAGGTTTTGCTAGTGAATTGGTATTATTGGATATCAAAGAAGGTGTTGCAGAAGGTAAAGCTATGGACATGATGCAAACTTCTCATATGATGGGTTTTGATACCACAATTATTGGTTCCACGAATGATTATAGCAAAACAGCTGGTTCTGCAGTCGTTGTAATTACATCCGGTATTCCTCGTAAACCTGGTATGACGCGTGAACAATTAATTGGTACAAATGCAAAAATCGTTAAAAGTGTTGTAGATGAGATTTTAAAATACTCACCAGATGCTGTATTTGTAGTAATTTCCAATCCAATGGATACGATGACTTACTTGACTCTTAAAGATAGCGGCGTTCCTAAAAACCGTATTATTGGTATGGGCGGTATGCTTGACAGCAGTCGTTTCAGATATTATTTAAGCCAAGCTCTAGGTTGCACACCTACGGATGTTGATGGAATGGTAATTGGTGGTCATGGTGATACTACAATGATTCCTCTTGTTCGTTTTGCTACTTATAGAGGTATTCCTGTTACACAAATCTTAGATAAAGCAACTTTGGATAAAGTAGTGTCTGATACTATGGTTGGTGGCGCTACATTAACTGGTCTTCTTGGTACTTCCGCTTGGTATGCACCAGGTGCAGCAGGCGCTACAGTAGCTGAAGCAATTGCAACGGATGCAAAAAAATTAATTCCTTGCTGTGTATCGCTTGATGGTGAATACGGCGAAAAAGATATTTGTATCGGTGTTCCAGTAGTTCTTGGTAAAAACGGTATTGAAAAAATCGTTGATCTTAAATTAAATGCTGAAGAAAAAGCTTTATTTGATAAGAGCGTTGAAGCTGTTCGCAAAACAAACGCATTATTAAATGAATCTTTATCCTAAGTAAGTTTTACATAAGTATATATGTAGCGATAAAAAGCAGCCTTTTGGCTGCTTTTTTAGCGTGTAGGCATACTATGGACAGATAGTTTATAAGTGGAACGAATGTAATTGTTTTGTGATTTTTAACATAACTATTATAAAATCACTACATACTGAGAAGCAGCCTTTTGGCTGCTTTTTTCGGTTGCAGATAACTTTCTTGTATTTTTATAAAGGATTTATTCTTTTTGTGTATAATAAATTTATTATGTCGTGTTTTTAGGGGAATCTTACTAGAATAAAAATAAATTTCGGGAGGCAGCCAAATGACAGTTAAGTTGTTTGTTACAGATTTAGATGGTACGTTATTGAATAAAAATCATGAAGTTTCGGAAGAAAATAAGACTGCAATTCGTGAGATTGCAGCGAAAGGGATTACAGTAACAATTGCGACTGGAAGAATGTACGCTTCTACGCTTCCTTATGCAAAACAGTTGGGCGTGGATGCACCGATTATTACTTATAATGGAGCATTGATAAAAACTGTTTCGGGTGAAGTGCTCTTTGAGAGATATCTTGATCCTGCTGTTGTTGCGGAAATTTATGATTATTGTAAAGAACAAGGCTGGTATATTCAATCCTATGCAGATGATGTGTTATATTTTAGAGAACATGATGAAAAAGCGAAAAGTTATGAATTTTTGGCAGGATTAAAAGGTGTTGCACTAGGTGACAAATTATATGAAGTTATAGACAAGGTTCCTAAAATGTTAATTATTACGAAGGACGGCGCTGAGAGTGATGCGGTTGTAGCAAGCTTAAGAGAGCGTTTTAAAAATTCTATTTTTGCTACGAAATCAAATCCAGAGTATGTTGAAATTGTCAATCCAAATGTGAATAAAGCAGTTGCATTGGATATTTTAATGAAAAAGCTGCATTTAACAAAAGAGGAAGTCATGGCAATTGGTGATTCGGATAATGATTTGCCAATTTTGAAAACAGCTGGGTTCAGTATTGCGATGGGGAATGCAAGAGATCATGTAAAAGCCATTGTATCAGCGGTGACCACAGATTGTGAGCATAGTGGTGTTGCGGCAGCAATTCATCAATATATTTTAAATAAATAGGCAGGAAAAGTTATGGCGATAAAATTAATTGTGACTGATTTAGATGGAACTTTATTAACGGATGATAAAATGATTTCCGACCGGAATAAAGCGGCAATTGCAAAAGCACAGGAGCAAGGTGTCATGGTAACGGTTGCTACCGGACGGATGTGTCTTGCTGCTGCACATTATGCAAGATTGATAGGGGTTACTTTGCCGATTATCTCTTGCAATGGCGGATTAGTGAGACCTTATACGGGTGAAGCCTTATTTATGCATTGTTTTGAAAAAGATCTTGCTAGAGAAGTGATTGCATTATGCTACGAACGTAACTGGCATGTGCAATGGTATGTAGATGATAAAGTCTATGTGCGCGAATTTGAAGAGAAATTTTTTAAAGGGTTTAAGGTACTCGGTCGTTTTTCAGTGACGGAAGTTGGCGACGATTTCGAAAATTATCTTGATCATGTGATCCAAATTGTAGTTCGTGATATGGATGGAAAAATTGAGGAAATACAAAAGGCGGTCAGCACGCAGTTTCATGGCAGGCTGACGGTACAGCAGAATACGAATGTAAGTGTGGATATCGATGCACTTGGCATTAACAAAGCAGTGGGAATTGAAGCATTAATTCGGGAATTGGGAATAAAAAAAGAGGAAGTCATGGCTTTCGGAGATGCTGATAATGATCTTGATATGTTAGGCTATGTGGGCTTAGGTGTGGCAATGGGAAATGCAATTGATAAAGCAAAAGAAATTGCAAAGGTGGTCACTGCAGATAATGAACATGATGGTGTGGCAGTTGCAATTGAAAAATATGTTTTAAAATAATAAAAATGAATTAAAATGCATTCATTCTATTTATAAAACAACTTTGCAGTTTACACTAAACTCGATACTTTTCTTTTGGCATTGCCCCAAAATAAGATGCAACGCAAGCGGTAGCATCACCATGAACGAAAACAATGATGTATAATTAAAGTATGGCATAAGGTCGATTCTTTTTGAGTCAAGAACTCGACCCCAAAATTGATATGATTTCCTGCTTGCACCACATATTGTCCAGCCCCTTCGGGCGAAAGGACGTGTAGTAAAGTAATAACTTACAGGAAGTCACGCCATATTTTATCTACAAGGGGATGGTATTGTGGACATAACTTATGAGCGTTGTTGTGGGATTGATGTACACAAAAAGATGATAGTTGCCTGTCTAATCTGTGGTGGAAAGCAGCAACTTCGTCAGTTTGGTACAACGACAAAAGAACTGAGAGATTTATCAGCTTGGTTAGTTGACGCCGGTTGTCAAATGATTGCCATGGAAAGTACCGCTTCCTACTGGAAACCATTGTACAATATCTTTGAGCTTTCCGATCTCAATGCCATGGTAGTAAATGCCCAGCACATGAAAGCTTTGCCTGGTCGTAAGACCGACGTCAAAGATGCAGAATGGATTGCCGATCTTCTTCGACATGGGTTACTAAAAGCAAGCTATATTCCAGACCGTGAACAACGGGAACTACGGGAAATCTCTCGCTATCGCAAGAGCTTGATTGATGAGCGAAGCCGAGAGCTGAACCGATTGCAGAAAATGCTAGAAGGAGCCAATGTGAAACTATCCAGTGTAGTAAGTGCCATCAACGGCAAGAGTTCCAGGCGACTTTTGGAAAGCATTGTCCAAGATAAAAAGCTTGATGAAGACGAGATTTTAAGGCTGCTTCATCCTAGTATGCACGCTAAACTCAATGAAATCATGGCTTGCGTTGATGGAATTATTTCGCCCTTGCAACGCAGATTGCTTCGTAATGTCTTGGATCATATTGACGATATGACAAAACGTATCGAAGATATGGACAAACTAATCAAAGACTACTTGAACAAATATGAAGAAGCCATCGCAGCCATAGATGAAATACCGGGTGTTGGGAGAATCAGTGCAGAAACAATCTTAGCGGAAATCGGATTAAATATGAATCGGTTTCCAACCGAAAGACATATTAGTTCTTGGGCTGGTGTGGCGCCAGGTAACCATGAGAGTGCAGGGAAACGAAAGAGTGGAAAAACTACGCATGGAAATACAACATTAAAAGCTATGTTAGTACAATGTGCTAAGGCTGCGCAAAAGACGAAGGGAAGCTTTTTTTCAGCTCAATATCAACGGATTGCAGCGCGAAGAGGAAAAAGCAGAGCCGCCGTAGCTGTGGCTCATTCCATACTAATCGCTATTTACTACATACTAAAAGCAAAAGTTCCTTATCGAGAGTTAGGTTCGGAATATTACAATCAATTTAACCGAGAGAAGAAAATACAATCCTATTTGAAGAAATTAGCGGCTTTGGGTTGGGAGCGCCCCACCACAGCTACAACCTGATTGTCTATATACGATATTTTTTGTCCTGAATTATAGGGCTTGTCTTTGTGCGTCCTTTTTCTAGGATATAGAAGAGGTTTTCATAGTAAAGAAACAAAAAGTCTAGGCCAAAAACCTCCAAAATACTTGAAAAAATACCGACTTGCTAAAATCTGTAAACTCACTTCGTTCAAACAAACAGATTTTTTCACGCAAGCCGGTATTTTTTCATCCTTCGGAGCGTATTTTTCCGGAAAAGGCCAAATAAAAATAGATACGGTAGAACGTTCACCTTTTTATCAAACTGTAATTTTTACATTTTGCTTTTTTTGTTATTTTGCCCTATAATTGAAATGACTTTATTCAAATTAAGTAATTCACTTAGGAGGTGGTAAATATGGAAGACTTTCGTCTCGTTATAATCACAGGACTATCTGGAGCAGGTAAGACACAAGTAAGCCGGCATATGGAGGATCTAGGATACTTTTGTGTAGATAATTTACCGCCGATGTTTATTCCTAAATTCGCAGAACTTTGTACACATTCTGCAGGACGCGTGAACAGAGTTGCATTGGTTGTCGATACGAGAAGTCGGGAATTTTTTGATACGCTGATGCATGTTTTAGATAAAATGGATGAACAGGGATTTACTTATGAAATCGTTTTTATGGAAGCGTCTGATGCCACGATTATTCGTCGCTATAAGGAAACGCGCCGCCGTCATCCGATGGCTCCAACTTCACGGATTAGTGATGGGATTGCCAAGGAAAGAGAACGATTGAAACTGGTTCGCGGCAGAGCAACCCATATTATTGATACATCTGATTTAAAAAAATCAGTGTTAAAAGAAAAAGTCATTAACTGGTTTGGCTCAAGAGCCGATGGAGAGTCGATGAATATCACGGTATTGTCTTTTGGGTTTAAATTTGGTATGCCGTTAGATGCAGATATGGTGCTTGATGTACGTTTTCTGCCAAATCCATTTTACATAGAGTCGCTTCGACCTAAAAGCGGTGCAGTGCCAGAGGTTGCTGAATATATAGAAAAATGGCCAGTGACGAAGCAATTTATCGAAAAATTAGATGATATGATTACCTTTTTAGTGCCAAACTATGTAAAGGAAGGTAAGAGTCAATTGGTAATTGCGATTGGCTGTACAGGCGGGATGCATCGTTCTGTATTTATTGCAAAAAGAATTTTTGAACTTTTAAAAAATCAAGGGTATGCAGTAAATTTGGAACATCGTGATCTAATGAAGAATGAAGTTTTAGAACATCCTCAAAATTAGTTTTTTGTAAATATAGGAGTGTTTGTATGCACTTATTAAAATGGTTATATCCTGGACTAAAATTTAAACGATGGCTGGTTTTGTTTGCACTGGGTGTTATGCTTGCCAGTTTGGGTTTAGCATTTGTTTTAAATTATAAATATATCGGTAATTTGGAAGAAGCCATTTTTAAGGCTGTTTATATGTCGACGGGAACGTATAATTATACGGCAACGGCAGTGATTGGTTTAGCGGTTATCATTGTCGGTTTTGCTGTGATGCTTTTTGCTACACGGATGATTATTCGTTCCGTTATTACGGTTCTCATTCCTGATAATTCGGATAATCTGGTAGATTTGATTTACGAGAAACGTAAACTGAATCGCGGACCAGCAATTACTGTAATTGGTGGTGGGACAGGATTGTCGGTATTGCTTCGTGGAATAAAAAATGCGACGAGTAATGTAACGGCCGTAGTGACGGTGGCTGATGATGGTGGTTCCTCGGGACGTCTTCGGGAAGATTTAGGTATGATTCCACCGGGCGATTTGCGCAATTGCTTGGTAGCACTTGCCGATACAGAGCCTTTGATGGAAAAATTATTTCAGCATCGATTTGGCGGTTGTGGTGATTTGGCCGGGCATAGTTTTGGTAATTTATTTATTGCGGCTATGACAGAGGTGCTCGGTGACGTAGAGAAGGCTTTAAAAGAATCTAGTAAGGTTCTTGCTGTAAAGGGCCGCGTATTACCTGCAAGTACCCAAAGAGTACGCTTGATTGCGACGATGACGGATGGGACAATCGTCGAAGGTGAATCGAAAATTCCGCTTGTACATAAACGGATTGATCGTGTACATCTTTATCCGCCGGAAGTTGAACCAGTCAAGAGTTCACTTGATGCAATCGCTGATGCGGATGCGATTATTTTAGGACCGGGCAGTCTATATACCAGCGTGCTGCCTAATTTGTTAGTCAATGGTGTAACGGAAACACTTCGTAAGAGCCGTGCAACTAAAATTTATATCTGTAATGTAATGACCCAGCCTGGCGAAACCGATGGTTATACAGCTTCTATGCATGCAAAAGCGATTCTTGATCATGTAGGCCCTGGGGTGATTGATTATGTGTTGGTAAATGATCAAGAAGTGAATCCGGTGATTCAAGAAAAATATGCAAAAGAAGGCTCCTATCCTGTGCAAGTGGATGAAGAGGCTCTGATAGATCTGGGGATACGGTATTTAAAAGCGGATATTGTAAGTGAAGCAGATGCTGGTCATCATGATCCGGTAAAATTATCAAGAAACATTATGAATTTAGTAAATAAAGGGTCAGATAATATCATGGATTATTATTTGATGAATGGAAAGAAATCTAAGCATTAAAGGAATGAAGGCTATTGTCATCGTTTTCAGCAGAAGTGAAAAATGAATTGGCGAGAGTTGTAGCAAATGATACTTGCTGCAGGTTCGCAGAACTGGTTGCGTTGTTGCGTATGGGCGCTTCTGTATCGATTGGAAGCAGGATGAATTTAGGTATCAATTTTTCTACCGAGAATGCAGCAATTGCGAGAAAAATGCTCACTTTAATAAAGGATAATTTTAAATTAAAAACAGAAGTTGTTGTCAGTCGGGCGCGGCGGTTAAAAAAGAATAATAGTTACTTAATCCGAGTTGTTCCAGCACCGGCAGTGGGAGAGCTATTACATACACTGGGAATTATGCAGGGTGAAAATTTAAATGTCAGCAGCGATGAACGGATGCTACAGAAAACTTGCTGTAGACAAGCCTATTTGCGAGGCGCTTTTTTGGGCGGCGGTTCTGTAAGCAAACCCGAGGGGGATTATCATTTGGAACTGGTAACAGGCAACATCAATTTTGCTAATACGTTATCCAATATATTTAAGAAGTTTCAAATGCCGGTTGGACTGACGGATCGAAAGAATGATTATATTGTCTATTTAAAAGACAGTGAGGCTATTGTTGATTTTTTGGGATTAGTTGGGGCGGAGGAAGCCATAGTTGAATTTGAAGTTGCGCGGAATGTAAAAGATGTTCGCAATCAAGTGAATCGTTTGGTTAATTGTGAAACGGCAAATTTGCAGAAGACCGTCAATGCGGCTGTACGGCAATTAGAACGAATTAAAATTATCGAGCAGAAAATTGGATTAGGACGGCTGCCAGCAAATTTAAAAGAGATTGCTTTGCTGCGTTTAGCACATCCGGAGGCAAATTTACAAGAACTTGTTGAGGCAAATGATCATAAGATTGGCAAATCGGGGATGAACCATCGGTTGCGTAAATTAGAACAAATTGCAGTAGAATTGATAGAAGGTGAAGAAGAGTGAGGGTAAAAAAAGCAGTTATGGCGCTAGGTGCTTTTCTTGTTGCAGGTATCATCGCAGTAACGGTCAGTTGTGTGATTGCACCAGAAAAAGGAGTACCAATCCTTGCTTATCATAGTATTGATAACGATGATGGGACATACAGTGTTTCGCCAGTCGAGTTTGAGCAGCAGATGCAATATTTAAAAGAGCAGGGCTATACGGCAATTTCATTATTGGAGTTTGCTAAAGCGAAAAAAGGAAAATTTGTTTTGCCGGAAAAGCCGATTATTATAACGTTTGACGACGGTTATGCAAATAATTATACAACGGCTATGCCGATTATGGAGCAATACGGAATGAAAGGCACGGTGTTCATGGTAGTCAATGACATCGGCAAGGATGAAACGTATTTTACGTTAGAACAATTGAAAGATTGGCAGGCGCATCATATGGAGATTGGCTCGCATACGGCGAATCATGTGCCATTGGCAACCTTGTCAAGTGAGCAGAAAAAAGAAGAGATTTTTGCATCCAAAATATTAATGGAATGGAAAGGTCTAAATACAGTATTTTTTCTGGCATATCCATTTGGCAGTTTTGATGCAGAATCAGAAGCATTGTTAAAAGAGAACGAATATCTGGGTGCACTCACAGGAAAAAGTGGTTTGAATACATTTGATACCAATCCTTATTTGCTGCATCGAGTCAATGTACCGAATCCCAGATTGGGGTTAACGGAATTTAAACTACGTTTATTAAAAGCCAATGTGTATACAAGATTAGGAATGTAGTTTCAATTAGAATAAGAGCGATGATATTATATGCATGATTTGTAGGGGGAAAAGAATGAGAGTTTTAAGTACTTTGTTGGCTGGGGTTATCTTTGGAATGGGTTTGATGACGTTTATGACAGGTGAAGCAGCTGCTAAGACTGCGAATAAGTCACAATTAAATTTAATGAATTTGCCGGAATGGAAAGTTATGTCGGCAGATGTTGGCGGCACTTTGTTATTTTCTGACAGTCCGGAAATTGTAGAAGAGGATGGTATCCTTTACTCTGATACGGTACAGGGAAAAACAAGATTGCTCTATTATCATTTAAATGGAACGCAGTCACCGAAAAAAATTGTGGCTGTTTTAGAAAATACGACAGATCAAGATGTGGATATTACGATTAGTAATTATGCCTTTGGCGGTCCAAGCGCAGATTATTTGTATGTAGGGAAGACTACACAGGAGCAATATTTTAAGAATGCAAATATTGCATTTGCCCATGTACCGGCACACGGTAAAAAATTATTGAGTGCAAAGTTGGATAAAATTGTTGTGGATCCAGAAAAATTAGTTTATGGGATTTTTGATTTTAATGCAGTAGTACCATTAAAGGTTACGATGCTCATGCTGCCAGTAAATGAAAATCCACTTACTTTTGTTGATCGTGCTAAAGTTTTGCCAGCTGATAAAGCGAAACTTCGTGGAACTTTTACCGGAATGGATCGGATCATAAAAGGTGAAAAAGTGTATAACGGGAAAAGAGACGGTAATGTCGCAATCACTTTAGCCGATGGTAAACTTGATCAGTATCGTACCGGGATTGATGCAACAGATGGCAGTATTGTCGAGAACTACGGCAACTATGGAATTTTATATAAGATTCATATTCCAACGCAAGGCTTTGGTAAAACCAACTATTATTTAAATCCACGTGGTGGTGTATATGCCGGGGCACTCAATATCAAGAGAAGCTCTCAGGAAAAAGGGGATATGATCCCAACACCATTGAACAAACCTTTCTTCGGTGAAAATAACAGTTCAACAGATATTACTTTCTTAGGGCAATATAATAATTTTGATGAGTTATGGATTGAATTTTCACCACCAGGCGCGTCGAATCTGCCGGCGAGATTGATTTTACAGCCGCAAGATTGATACAGAATGGATTCGATAAAACTTGCTTAGTAGTTGAAAAAAAGATAAAATAAAGGGTAGTCATATAAATAAGATGTGTATCTTATTTTTCATATGAAGTATTTTGCAATAAGGAGGGCTATATCGATGGCTAAACGTATTACAACTGTGAACAAAGCTTCTCTTCAAGCTACAGTACATAC
Organism: Massilibacillus massiliensis; assembly: GCF_900086705.1. NCBI lineage: Bacteria > Bacillati > Bacillota > Negativicutes > Selenomonadales > Sporomusaceae > Anaerosinus > Anaerosinus massiliensis. The sequence continues at coordinate 3,027,925 of NZ_LT575483.1, forward strand.
TGGCGGCTGTGGCGAATGCCAGGCATCTTGCCAATCAGCTTGCAAAACATCCTGCACTGTAGGGAATCAAGTTTGCGCAAAATAGGCTGCAAAAATAGCCTCTTGCCTAATGGCAGGAGGCTTGTTTGTTGTTATAGACCGATAATATTCGATGCATGTATCAAGCGGACATCGAAATGAGCAGATTATCGAGAAAATAAATGAAAGCCAATGATTTTTAGATGGGAGAATTGTAAGTTCATGCAGAAAATACACAAATTTTATTTAAACGGCATGTACATTATGTTGGATATTAATAGCGGAGCCGTACATGTAATAGATAAAATGATTTACGATCTTATGGATCTTTATGATGGGACAAACCGTGCGGAGGTTTTAGCAGCATATAGTTCTAAGTATGATAAAAATGATATGATGGAGGCACTTGAAGAACTTGAAGAATTGATTGCAACGAAGCAGCTTTTCGCGCCAAGTATTGACGTTCCGCCGACATTTAGCCAAGAACCGTTGGTCAAATCGCTCTGCTTACATGTTGCACATGATTGTAATTTACGTTGTAAATATTGTTTTGCAGGTACGGGAGACTTCGGACATGACAGAAGTTTAATGAGCAAGGAAGTTGGCGAAAAGGCTGTAGATTTCATCATTGCAGGCAGCGGACAGAGAAAGCATTGTGAGATTGACTTCTTTGGCGGCGAGCCACTAATGAATATGCCAGTTGTGAAACATGTAGTCGAATATGTCCGTAAACGGGAAAAAGAGACAGGTAAAGAATTTAAATTGACACTTACTACAAATGGTGTATTGTTGAATGATAAAAATATTCAATATTTAAATGACAATCATATCAGTGTAGTTCTTAGCTTGGACGGACGGAAAGAAGTACATGACCGCATGCGCCCCAATGTTGCAGGAAAAGGCAGTTATGATAATGTCTTAGCAAATTTTAGAAAGCTGGTCGACGCACGCGGAGGAGAAAACTATTTCTTGCGCGGAACTTTTACCGCGTATAACCTTGATTTTACTGCCGATGTACTCGATATGGCTGACCAAGGGTTTAAACTTTTGTCGGTTGAACCGGTCGTTGCAAAGGAATGTGATTATGAAATTACCGAGGCGCATTTGCCGAAACTCTTTGAAGAATATGACAAATTGGCTGAGGCTTATATTCAGCGAAAATTAACGGACAATGGATTTGAATTCTTCCATTTCAATATGGACATCAATAATGGACCATGCGTGGCGAAACGTCTTAGCGGTTGTGGAGCTGGTCACGAGTATTTTGCAGTAGCACCAAATGGGGATTTATATCCTTGTCATCAATTTGTCGGGCGTGATAAATATTTGCTAGGCAATCTTTTTGATGGTGTTACAAATCAAGAAATGCCGCAGCATTTTCGTCAGGCACATGTGTTAAATAAACCTGAGTGCAGCAAATGCTGGGCGAGGTTCTATTGTAGCGGCGGCTGTCATGCAAATGCCGATTTATTTCATGATGATATAAAAATTCCTTATGAAATTGGTTGTAAACTGCAGCAAAAGCGTATGGAATGTGCAATTATGATTCAAGCAAAATTTGCAATGCTTGCAAATTGATCTACTCGTAAATTAGCGATGGGAAGAATGCTTTTGTATAAGTAAAAGCATTCTGGTTAAAAATAAATAAATGATAAAAATCCTGTTTTGTTTCATACAAAGCAGGATTTTTTTGTATGAGTCAGAACATTACAAGCAGTAGATAAATTCCAATAAGATACAACATTAGAATTATATATCATATAATTAAGAAAAATTATAGAATCGTATTGACAATCGATACTCTATGCGTTAATATATCTGTGGGATATAAAATGAACCAGTGGGGTAAAAAATAACCCAGAGGACAATGGCTGTGAAAGAAATCGATAAAATTATAAAATTGCAAAAAAAAATCGCACCTGAACTAGTAAATCTTATTGAGGAACGTTATAAGATATTAAAACACATTCGTTATAATCAGCCAATTGGCAGAAGAGCACTGGCAACGCAATTGGAGCTGAGTGAGTGCAGTATTCGCAATGGTGTTAAAGTATTAAAAAATGCAGGACTTCTGCAATTGTCTGGATTGGGCATGTCAGTGACCGATGAAGGGCAAGCGATGGTCAGCTCTTTAACCGAGTATGTGGATGCGTTGAATGGATTGGCTAAATTAGAAATCTATCTGGCAAATGAACTTGGTGTAAACGAAGTGAAAATTGTGCCGGGGGACAGCGAAGCTGATCGGTGTGTGTTTTTGGAATTGGGACGAGTGGCAGCGCGTATATTAGTTGATGTTTTATCAGATAATATGGTCATTGCCGTAAGCGGCGGATCTACAATGGCTGCAGTAGCAGAGGCTGTAGATGTAGCTATGGCAGGAACCTTAGTTGTTCCGACACGTGGCGGTCTTGGCGAAAAAGTTGAGCGTCAAGCCAATCATGTCGCGTCTGTTATGGCAGGAAATTTGGGTGGAGAATATAGACTTTTACATATTCCTGAAATTTTAAACGATGAAGCGTTAGAGGCGATTAAAGCAACCGATAGTACAGTCGCTGAAATAGAGCAATTGATAAAAAATGCAGATGTTTTGGTGCATGGAATCGGCAGAGCTGATGTAATGGTCAGCAGACGCAATCATATGCCAAAAATAGCAGAAAAGATTTGCAAACTTGGTGTTGGAGAAACACTTGGTCATTATTTTGATTTAGAAGGTAAGTGTATTTACACGTACTGTAGCAATGGTTTTCGTCTGAATGATCTGGTAGGAGTTGGTAGAGAAATTGCGGTAGCCGGCGGCAAACATAAAGCCGAGGCTATTCTTGCAGTAACTAGGGCAGGCAGTAAGGATGTTTTGGTTATTGATGAAGCCGCTGCTAGGTCTATTCAGTCAATAATAAAATCTGAGAAATCTCAGAAAACATTTTAAAATTTTTTAGGGGGTATTTCACAATGGCAGTAAAAGTAGCGATCAATGGTTTTGGACGTATTGGACGTCTTGCGTTTAGACAAATGTTCGGGGCAGAAGGATATGAAGTTGTAGCAATCAACGACTTAACAAGTCCTAAAATGCTTGCACATCTATTGAAATATGATTCTTCACAAGGCAGATATGCTTTAGCAGAAAAAGTAACAGCTGGTGAAGATTCTATTACTGTTGATGGTAAAAAAATCACGATTTATGCAAAAGCTAACGCAGCTGAATTACCTTGGGGCGAACTTAATGTAGACGTAGTACTTGAATGTACTGGTTTCTACACTTCCAAAGAAAAAGCTTCTGCACATATCAAAGCAGGTGCTAAAAAAGTTGTTATCTCTGCTCCAGCAGGCAACGACCTTCCTACAGTTGTATATAATGTTAACCATAATGTATTAAAAGCTAGCGATACAGTTATTTCTGCAGCTTCTTGTACTACAAACTGCTTAGCTCCTATGGCGCAAGCACTTCATAAATTAGCTGCTATTAAAAGCGGTATTATGAGCACAATTCATGCTTATACTGGTGACCAAATGACTTTAGACGGCCCTCAAAGAAACGGTGACTTAAGAAGATCCCGTGCTGCAGCAGTTAATATCGTTCCTAACTCCACTGGTGCTGCCAAAGCAATCGGTTTAGTTATTCCTGAATTATTAGGTAAATTAATCGGTTCTGCACAACGTGTTCCAGTTCCAACTGGTTCAACTACAATCTTGATTGCAGTTGTTGATGGTAAAGTTACAGTAGATGAAGTAAATGCAGCAATGAAAGCAGCGGCTACTGAATCTTTCGGTTACACTGAAGAACAATTAGTTTCCAGTGATATCGTTGGCATCAGATACGGTTCATTATTCGATGCTACACAAACAATGGTATCAGAACTTGATAATGGTACTACACAAGTGCAAGTTGTTTCTTGGTATGACAATGAAAACAGCTATACAAGCCAAATGGTTCGCACAATTAAATATTTTGCAGAACTTAAATAGTTTTTTGTGATCTTAAGGGTCCGGCCTTGTTTGGGCCGGGCCATTTTTAAATTTAAAGGAGGCTTATTACATTGAATAAAAAGAGTATAAAAGATATAGATGTAAATGGAAAAAAAGTTTTTGTCCGCGTAGATTATAACGTACCAATGGATGAAGAATTAAATATTACCAATGATACTAGAATCAGAGCTACACTACCTACTTTAAATTACTTATTAGAACATAATGCAGCACTTGTGCTTGCTTGTCATCTTGGACGTCCAAAAGGAGAACGGGTGGCAAAATTTTCTGTTCAGCCAGTGGCAAAGCGTTTAGCTGAATTAATTGGTAAAGAAGTGAAATTTGCACCTGATTGTGTTGGCGCAGAAGCGGAAAAAATGGCAGCTGATTTAAAACCAGGTCAAATTCTTTTGTTAGAAAATCTTCGTTATCATAAAGAAGAAGAAAAAAATGATCCTGCTTTTGCAAAACAATTGGCAGCACTTGCAGATGTGGCTGTGAATGACGCATTTGGTGTTTCTCATCGTGCACATGCTTCCGTTGAAGGCATTACGAAATACATTGAAACTGTTGCAGGATTTTTAATGGAAAAAGAAATTCAATTTGTTGGGCAAACCGTTGCAAATCCAGAACGTCCTTTTGTTGCAATTATTGGTGGAGCAAAGGTTTCTGATAAGATCGGTGTCATTTCTAATTTAATTGAAAAAGTAGATACATTGATCATCGGTGGCGGTATGGCGCATACGTTTGATGCTGCAAAAGGCTATGAAATCGGTAAGTCTATTTGCGAACCGGATAAATATGAATTGGCATTAGATTTATTAAGACAAGCTGAAGCAAAAGGCGTAAAAGTGGTATTGCCAGTTGATCTTGTAATCGCTGACAAATTTGCTCCAGATGCAAATACTAAAATCGTTGATGTAGATAAAGTGGATCCAGCATGGGAAGCTTTAGACAGCGGTCCTAAGACTTCTGCGCTTTATGCTGAAGCTTTAAAAGATGCAAAAACAGTTGTTTGGAATGGACCTATGGGTGTTTTTGAGATGGATGCCTTTGCAAAAGGAACAGAAGCAGTTGCGCAAGCAGTTGCAGATTCTTCGGCAGTTAGTATCGTTGGCGGCGGTGATTCTATCGCAGCACTTAAAAAGACTGGACTTTCTGATAAAATTACACATATTTCAACTGGCGGCGGCGCAACATTAGAGTTCTTGGAAGGTAAAGTTTTACCGGGAATTGCAGCACTTGCTGATAAGTAATGAATGATTTACTGCGGCGGTGCTAATGCGCACGTCCGCAATGAATCTAAAGAATATAAATGCAGGTTGTTTTTCATAATTTTAAAAATAAAATGTTTAGGGGGATTTTAAATTATGCGTACACCTATTATTGCGGGTAACTGGAAAATGCACAACACAATGGCAGCTGGTACTGCTTTGGTTAAAGAATTGTCAGCTTTAGTAAAAGATGCGAAGAATGTTGAAGTTGTTGTTTGTCCTACGTTTACTGCTCTTTCCGCTGTAAAAGAAGCAGCGAAAGGTACGAATATCCATGTAGGAGCACAAAATATTCATTGGGAAGAAAAAGGTGCTTTTACTGGTGAAATTTCGGCAGAAATGTTGAAAGAAATCGGTGTAGAGTATGCGATTATTGGTCACTCTGAACGTCGTGAATATTTCGGCGAAACAGACGAAACTGTAAATAAAAGAACAAAAGCAGCACTTGCGGCTGGCATCATTCCAATTGTTTGCTGTGGTGAATCTTTGGAAACTCGTGAAGCTGGTACAACAAATGATTTTGTCGGTGGGCAAATTAAAGCGGATTTAGCTGGATTAACGGCAGATCAAGTTGCTGGTCTTGTTATCGCTTACGAACCAATTTGGGCGATTGGCACTGGTAAAACAGCGACTTCTGATCAAGCAAATGAAGTTTGTAAATTCATTCGTGAAACGATTGCCGGTATTTTTGGCAAAGAAGCAGCTGAAAAAGTGCGGATTCAATATGGCGGCAGTGTAAAACCTTCTACGATTTCTGAGCTTATGGGTAAGAGTGATGTGGATGGCGCTTTAGTTGGCGGTGCTTCCCTTAAAGCTGGAGATTTCAGTCAAATTGTAAAATTTTAATTTAGGTGGATGAAATAGAATGGAAAAATTAACTGCACCTGTAGCATTAGTTATTTTAGATGGTTGGGGTGTTGGGGATTCAAACGATTCTAATAATGCAATTGCCATTGCAAAGACACCCGTCATGGATAGTTTGATGAAAAAATATCCAAATACAACCTTAAAGTGTTCTGGAGAAGCGGTTGGACTACCAGATGGACAAATGGGAAATTCGGAAGTTGGGCATTTGAATATCGGAGCTGGACGAATTGTTTATCAGGAGCTCACTCGCATTACGAAGGCAATTCGAGATGGTGAATTCTTTAATAATCCAGTCCTTTTAGATGTGATTGAAAAGGTAAAGAAACAGAATAGTGCCCTGCATTTGATGGGCTTAGTATCTGATGGCGGTGTACACAGCCATAACACGCACTTATATGCGTTGTTAGAATTAGCAAAGAAACAAGGTTTGAAAGAAGTCTATGTGCATGCATTTTTAGATGGTCGTGATGTACCGCCATCAAGTGCGGCCGAGTATGTGCAACTGCTTGAAAAGAAAGTTGCTGAAATTGGTGTGGGAAAAATAGCGACTCTTTCCGGTCGTTACTATGCCATGGATCGTGATAAACGCTGGGAACGTGTTGAAAAAGCATATTTAGCAATTGCTTGCGGCGAAGGTGAGAAAGCTAAAAGTGCAGTAGATGCCGTAAAAGCTTCCTATGAAGCGGGCAAAACTGACGAATTTGTAATACCAGTTGCAATTGGTGCGTATGCTGGTATGAAGGAAGGCGACGGCGCAATATTCTTTAACTTCCGTCCGGATAGAGCAAGAGAATTGACGCATGTCTTTACTGACAAAGAGTTTGATGGATTCAGTCGTAAAAAAGGTTATATAGACCTTGCTTTTGCGACGATGACACAATATGAAAAAGGGCTCAATGTCACAATTGCCTATGAACCGCAAACTTTGACCAATACGCTTGGCGAGGTATTGCACAAAGAAGGCATGAAACAGCTTCGAATCGCTGAGACTGAAAAATATGCCCATGTTACATTCTTCTTTAATGGCGGGGTAGAAGCACCGCTTGAAGGTGAAGAACGTATTTTAGTTCCTTCTCCGAAAGTTGCAACCTATGATTTGCAACCGGAAATGAGCGCAAATGAAGTTACGGATAAAGTCGTTGAACAAATTCGTGCGAAAAATCATGATGTCATTATCCTTAACTTTGCAAATGGTGATATGGTTGGTCACACCGGCGTTCTTTCCGCAGCTGTCAAAGCGGTTGAAACAGTAGATGCATGTGTAGGTCGCTTAGTTGAGGCGATGCAGGCAGTAAATGGTACAGTTTGTATCACCGCTGACCATGGCAATGCAGAGATGATGTTGGATACTGTGACAGGTGAACCATTTACAGCACATACGACAAATGTTGTACCGTTCATTGTTATTTCTGATAAAATTGCGAAAGTAAATACAGGTCGTTTATGTGATATTGCACCTACCTTATTAGATATTGCAGGTGTGAAGGTTCCACAAGAGATGACTGGGAAATCTTTAATAGGTGGATAAATGAGGACAGATAGGCGGCGGGTTGGCGATAAGCACTCATCTGCGTCGTTGCATGAAGGTGCTGTTCGTCGACGTACGCCAGTACGACTCCTTCACAGCCCCTTCATGCGCCTAGCATCTGAGCACTTCTCACCAACCGGCAACCTATCTTCGTACTAGTTTATACGTGGAACGTATTTTAGTAGATGGTATTCACTTTGTGAATACCATCTACTTTGTCTTGAGCCTGCCGCATTTTAATGCGGCAGTTTTTTTCGTCCTTTGGCCTTTTCCGGAAAAATACGTTCCGAAGGATGAAAAATGACCGGCTTACGTTAAGAAATTTGCATGTCTGAACGAAGTGAGTTTGCGAATTTTAGTAAGCCGGTCATTTTTCAAGTATTTTGGAGGTTTTAGGCCTAGACTTTTTGGTCCTTTTGTGGCAATGACAAAAGGACACCTATGCATATAGAGGTATTAAGATTTTTAGTGCGATTGCTTTATTTATATGTAATCCATATAAATAAATTTTACAAATTTTTAACATAGCGATAACAAATCTTTCCTTTTAAAAGTCTACAATGAAACTACAGAGCTAGTACCTTGCGCAAAAAAATACGCTGCTTAGCTTACGAAACTTTTTCACAATATCCAAAATCTTTACACCCTGATATCAGATTTGACCATAGTTAAGTCAAGGTACTAGTTTTTAATATTTCGTTTATATTGAAGGAGGACGCGTTGAGAATGGAATATAAACTGCCAAAGAATTTAAGGAAGAGTGCATTGGGTTTATGTACAGCATTTACTGTACTTGGTTGCATGACAGGGGCGACAGCAAGTGGTTTTGCAGCACCTTATGTTATGCAGCAGACTTCATCAATTACAGTATTACCAATTGATCATGCAAAGTTGATTGCTGGACAGAAATTTGATTTTTTAATTGAAGTAAAAGATGCAGCAACAAATGATATTCAAGTGACGATTAATGGTAAATCAGCAGAAAAATATTTTGGGAAAGCTGCCGTTGTTTCTATGGATGGAACTATGGCGACCTATCGTATTGATCAAGTTGAGATGAAAAAAGCTGGCAATATAGACATTGTTGTAAATGCAAATGGTAGTAAGCGCGTTGTAAATTATAATATTGTTGCAGATAAAGCACAGAAAAAAGCAAAGAATGTAATTCTTTTTGTCGGCGATGGCATGAGTTTGCAAGCACGTGAAATGGCACGTATTTTGTCAAAAGGCATGACTGAAGGAAAATTTAACGATACGCTTGAGATGGAAAAGTTATCGAACATGGCGATTGTAACGACTTCTGGTTATGATTCATTGGTTACGGATTCTGCAAATAGTGCATCTGCATATGCTACGGGACAAAAAGGTGTAGTAAATTCTATGGGCGTTTATGCCAATAGCACGAAAGATCCGCTTGATGATCCAAATGTGGAGAATATTGTGGAACTTGTGAAACGTACACGCGGCATGTCAACAGGTTTAGTGACGACTTCGAATATTACAGATGCGACTCCGGCTGCTATGGTAGCGCATACTCGTAAACGCAGTGAACAAAATTTTATTGCGCAAAATATGCTGGATGAAATGCATCGTCCGGATGTTATTTTGGGGGGCGGTGCAAGACAATTCTTACCGATGAGCACACCAGGTTCAAAACGAAAAGATGAAGTAAATGTCATTGATGAGTTTAAAAATCTTGGCTATCAATTTTCTGGAACGAAATCAGAGCTTCTTGCGACTCCGAAAGATTCAAATAAGTTGTTAGGTTTATATCAATTGGACAATTTAAATGTGTATATTGACCGGGAAATGACAAAAAATCCTAAAGTATTGGGCGGTTTTCAAGATCAACCGGGGCTTGTGGATATGACGAAAAAAGCGATTGATACGCTAAGCAAAAATAAAAATGGTTTCTTTTTAATGGTTGAAGGTGCCTGTATAGATAAACAATTGCACACGATGGATTGGCAAAGAGCCGCATATGATAATATAGAATTAGATAAAGCGGTTGGTGCAGCCAGAACTTTTGCAAAACAAAATGATGATACGTTAATTATTGTCGTTGCCGATCATTCTCATGGAGCTAGTATCACGGGTACATATCATGAAAAAGACGGCAAAACGGGACGAGAAGCTGTACGTACGTATGCAAATGCAGGCTTTCCGACTTTTGAGGATAAAGATGGCGACGGATATCCGGAAAATCCGGATCCAGATGTAACTTTAGCCGTACAATATGCAAATCATCCAGATGTGAATATGGATTATAGGTTTAAACCGGAGCCGATATCACCAGCAATCATGGCAAATGATAAAGCAATTGCCAATCCTAACATAAAAGGACAGTTTTTTGAAGGAAACATTCCTGCAGATGAGAGCTCAGAGGTACATTCGGCTGATGATGTAATCTTGAATGCCGATGGCCCGGGCGCGGAATATTTTAAAGGGGTTATGGATAATACGGAAGTATTCTTTGGAATGGTACGTGCCCTTGGAATTGATGGAAATAAAAACAATAAATAAGTAAAAGGGAGGCAAATCAAAATGAAGAGACTAGTACAATGGAGTATCGGCATATACTTTGGGCTGTTGCTGGCTAGTGTTTTTTCACCATATGATTCGCCTAAACAGGCGGTTCCGATTGCGGAATCGCCCCTTTTCTTTCGGACAGCACAGGCTGCATTTTGGGATGGATGGTTTAATGAAACGCCGATTGATATACAGTTCTCAGAAATGTATGAATCCGTATCATCGTTAGGAATTACGATGTCGGGTAAACTGCAAAATGCCGAAGGACATCGCGTACGTATGGTAGGGTTCATGGCGCCGCCGTTAAAACCTACGATTCATTTTTTTGTACTTACACGGGAGCCGATGGCAATCTGCCCATTTTGTTCTAGTGATGCCGATTGGCCAAGTGATATTGTTGTTGTGAAACTCAGCGAACCTATAACATCATTGCCATTTGATAAACCAATTTATGTGACGGGAAAATTGGAATTGGGAACGCAGGTAGATGAGGAGACAGGATTTGTAAGTTTGGTTAGAATTCAAGCCGATAGTTTAGAAGCACTCGATTGAGTAAATCAAGAAGATGTAAAAATTTTTAAAGTGCGGAGAAATGAATATGCTGGAAATTAAAAATTTGCTCAAACAAGTAAGTCTGCCAAATGGCAAAATTTTAACGATTGCAAGAGTGGATGCGTTAAAGGTCAATTCAGGTGAGCAAATGTTGTTGGTTGGTCCGAGTGGTTCAGGAAAAACGACATTGCTGCATATGATCGCAGGGCTGCTCATCCCCACAAGCGGTATGGTTAAATGTGATGACGTAGAAATAAATCAATTATCTTCAAAAGAATGTGATCAGTGGCGGGCCCAAAATGTTGGCTACATTTTTCAGAAATTAAATTTGCTGAATGGATTGACTGTAGGAGAGAATATCAGGATTGCTGCTCATTTTGCCGGACAAAAAGATCGTGCTAAAATTCTTAAAGATGCTAAAGAACTGCTGGAGATCGTCGGTCTGGCTGATAAGCTGCATATGAAGCCAAATCGACTAAGTGTCGGTGAACAGCAGAGAGTAGCTGTGGCCAGAGCAGTAATTAATAAGCCTAAACTTATCTTAGCAGATGAACCAACTGCCAGCTTAGATCAAGAGAATGCAGGTATTATTTTAGATTTGCTCAAAAAACTTTGCAGTGAAAACAATAGCAAGCTGCTAATCAGTACCCATGATCCGATTGTTATGGGGAAATTCGGACATTGTTATGAGATGAGAATGCAAAGGGAGGCGGCAGTATGACACATTTGCTGATCATCTGGCGGAATATTTGGGAGAAACCTTTACAGAGTGCTTTGAGTATCCTCTTGATTGGCTGTTCGATAGCTTTGACAATCGTTGTTATGCTGCTTGCGGCAAGTATTCAGCAAGGTCTGATTAAAGCGGCAGAACCATTCGATTTAATTGTAGGAGCAAAGGGGAGCCCCAATCAATTGGTGTTAAATACTGTGTTTTTACAGGATATACCGATTGGAAATATTGGATATGATTTAGTCGATGAACTAGAAAAAAATCCATTGGTAGAATCGGCGATCCCAATTGGGTTTGGCGATAATTATCGCGGTTTTCGTATCATCAGTACGGAAGAAGAAATTTTCACGCATACGATAAAAAGCGGTGCACCGATTTGGCTTCAGCTAGAGCAGGGAAGAAAATTTTCGGCTCCGTTCGAAGCGGTTATTGGAGCGAAGACTGCAGCGGAGACTGGACTTCGGATCGGGGATCAGTTTTCTTCTTCACATGGTGTAGTTGCGGGAAACAGTGGAGACGAGCATGCAGAGAAGTTTACAGTGGTCGGTATTTTAAAAGAACTTCACGGCCCTTATGACAGCGGTATTTTAGTTTCTTTAGAGAGTACTTGGAAACTGCATGAACATAATGGACATGATGGAGAGCAGAAACACGATGAGACTGTGGCGATAGAGCATGATGAAAATCACGATCATGAAAAATCTACGACGGTAATTTTAGTAAAACCTAAAGGATATGCCGAAGCGATGCAGCTTTATCAACAATTTCAGAAGCAACACGATGCACAATTGATTTTTCCATCTCAAGTTGTAGTCAAGCTATTTGCAATTTTAGGTGAAGGTCAGAAAATATTACAGATCATTGGCTATGCAGTGCTTGCTATGGCACTTCTTGTCAGTGCATTTTCTTTATATTGGTCAGCACTCAGCCGAACCAGAGAACGGGCAATTTTGCGATCGATTGGTGCAGGGAATCGTGATATTTTAGCAATTGTATTCGGAGAGGGTGTAATTTTAATTACAAGCGGGATTGTATTTGGAACAGCCTTAGGTCATAGTGCCTTTTCGATGATTGCACGTGTTTTACAGCAGAAGACCTCTATTGCAATTACGGGAAGCTTTACGCTAGGTGAAGCTAATATGCTAATAGCGGTACTGATTGTTGGTATCTTGGCGAGTGTTGTGCCGGCGGTGCACACTGCGAAATCGGATATTGGTGATGGACTATAGTGTTTAAGTAAAAAAATGTAGTGAAGTAAATGACAAGCATAAGTGATCACGCAGCGCATTCTGTTTGCAACTCAAATGTGGCCGATTGCGTGATTCATCTTATGCTTATTTTATGCAAAAAAATAATGTTGAAATAAGCTTTCATTTCGCTTATCTCAACATTGGTGCGTGAATTTTTATAATCAGTTAAATCTTATGAAGTAAATTAGACGGATAGTTGAATCGAAGATGTGGCAGATGTCGGATTTGCAGCACTGCTTCCGGCATTTTTTGCTTTTGCTGCAGCATTCCATGCGACATTATATATACTGCAAAGTTCGACTTGACGAGCATTTTCGGCCTTTGTACTAAAGGAGGTCCAGCCGTTATTTGAATAAGTAGCGACCATTTCACCATTATCGTCGTAAAACTCAGCATAAGTTAGGCTTTTCGCTTCTTTGTGGTATTTGGCAGTGCCAAAGAGGTAATCAATCAAGTTAAGCGGCTCAGGCTGCGTTTTATTATTTTTGTATATTGCCGTTAGGCCATTGGAAATAATACTTTTTCTATCTGGCGAAACAACAGAAACATAACTTTTTTCTAAGCTTCTAAAACCAGCCGAGTCAGATTGAAATTTTCCAGCCGCTTGGTCTTTTTTTGCTTGATCAATGATTGCTTTTTGGTATTTTCCCTCACTCATGGCGGGGGCCGTTTTTGTATTGAATTGAAAACCGGTATAGTCAGGTAATTTTGCATTGCCTGTTTTTTTTGTATTAGAAACTAGCTGACTTTGTGCAAAAGTATTGTAATTTTCTATGCGCATTTTTTATGTACTCCCTATACTGTAATTTTACTGAAGCGCTTAAATGGTTATTGATTTTATGCAAACTTTGCTTTTTATGTATGCGGCAATGTCAGTAACCAATTTACTACCTTCTATACTATATATCGAAGTTTTTAATAGAAACTAAAGTCGAAGAAGTAAATATGTAAAATTAATCCAATGTATTTTGATGAAGGAGAATATTTAGTTGCATTATTTTAATCATTTTAGCACATAAAACTCATTTTATAACAATAGAACTAAAATTTGACAAATTGTACATAAAATGATATTATTCTAATGAATTTATAAATTATATTTATAGGAGCGTGGTGAATATATCGGGTGTAATTAATGTATAGTTGATTCATATATAGTATTTATACAAAAGATCAGATCTAAATATTAATATAAAAGGAATGTTTTAAAAGTGAAGTATGATAAACAATTCAATACAGTTAGAGCGAAGTTTTTAATTACACTAATCCCTTTGTTTATATTAAGTTTTGTTATTTTATCGGGAATTAGCTATTATGTCGCAAATAAAGCTTTATTAACAAGTGCAGATGAAATTGCGCGTGAAGTAGGCGATAAATTTGCGGTGAAGATTGCAAATGAAATTGATGAAAAAATGATTCGTTTAGATGAGTTAGCAGCTATGCCGGAAATTGTCGACGGAGATGAGGCGGCAAAAGTTAAAACTTTAGCGGCGGCAAAAAATAGAAGTGCCGGTTTTGATATGATTTGCTATACAAATTTAGATGGTGTAGCGATTAATGAAACTGGTTTACATATGGAACGCGGCGACCGTGAATACATAAAAAAAGTAAAAGAAACGAAGAAAGCTTATGTTTCTAATCCATTTGTTTCGGGAACAAGTGGAAAGTTGATTACAGTTTTGGTACGCCCGGTGATGAAGAATGATACGTTAATTGGGTATGTTTTTGGAACGATTAGTTTAGAAAATCTGTCAAAAATGATGGAACAAGTAAAGTTTAAAGAAACTGGTTATGGGTATCTCGCAGATCATTCAGGTTTGGTATTAGGATATGGAACCAAACCTGAAATGGCGGGTAAATTAAATTTGACGGAGAAAAAAGTAAATCCAGAATTGAATTCTGCCGGAACAGAACTTGATGATCGTTTAATCAATGGGTTTAAAGATGTAGCGGCTTCCGGCAAGCAAACTTCATCTGCGTATACAACTTCTTTAGGGATAGATTCCGTGGCGGTCATGACACCGGTTGAACTGGATGGACGCCGTTGGATTATGGTTGTGACTGCACCGAAAGCAGAAGTGCAGAGCGAGGCTATGTTATTGTTTAAGGTAATGACAGGAATTTCTATTCTATTTATTCTTTTAGCGATTTTTGTTATTTACTTTTTTGCAAAACGTATTTCTAAGCCGATTGAAACCATCCGTGATGAATGTGCTGTCTTAAATACTGGAGATTTGCGACAGGATCATGTGAGTGTAGTTTCTAAAGATGAAATTGGACAGTTATCCAGTGGTTTTCACGATATGAGAAAAACATTACGCAAACTGATTCAAAAGATGCAGGATCAGTCCCAACAAGTTGCCAGTGCTAGTGAAGAGCTTACGGCAGGTGCACAGCAATCTGCAGAAGCGGCTACGCAAGTCGCTGCTTCAATTACAGAGATTGCGCAAGGGGTAGAAAAACAATCTGCAGTAGCGGATGAAGTAAATGGTGTTGCGCAGCGTTTTTCCGGCAGTGTTACACAAATTGCTGTAAAGTCACAGGATATCGTTGGAATCGTGGAAGAAACTTCAGAGAATGCCGGGCAAGGACGTGAAGCAATTGCTAGAGCAGTTTCTGAAATGGAGCAGATTGGCGAAGGATCAGAGGCAATTCAACAAGCGATTACGAAATTAGATAAAGGATCGCAAGAGATTAGCAATATTGTGGAGTTGATTTCTAATATAGCCGGACAGACCAACCTGTTGGCATTAAATGCAGCCATTGAGGCAGCGCGTGCCGGTGAACAGGGGCGTGGTTTTGCAGTCGTTGCAGAAGAAGTAAGAAAACTTGCGGAAGAATCCAATCAATCTTCGAAAAAGATTGGCGATCTTGTGCAGTTTAATTTGGCAGATATGCAAGAAGCTGTTATAGCGAGTAAAGAAGGTATTGAGCGTGTTGCCGTCGGCATAGAAGCAGTAAAATCAGCAGATGAAATTTTTAAAAATATTGTTCGGTCTATTGATAATTTATCAGAAGAAATTACGAGTATTTCTTCTGAAATCAGCCAAATGGCGACTGGCAGTGCAAGCATGTTAGATTCTATTGCCAAGATTGATGATGTAAGTAAAACCAATGCAGCCGAAAGTGAGGCAGTATCCGCTGCTACCGAAGAACAATCCGCGGCAATGCAGGAAATTGCTTCAGCAAGTCAAAATCTAGCAAATTTAGCAACTGAATTGCAGTCAGCTGTAGCAAGATTTAAGGTTTAATAAAAAAATGGGGGGGGATGTCCTTTTGGCATCGACCCAAAAGGACCAAAAAGTCTAGGCCTAAACCTCCAAAAAACTTGAAAAAATAGTGGCTTGCTAAAATCCTTAACTCGCTTCGCTCAGACAAACGGATTTCTTTACGCAAGCCACTATTTTTTCATCCTTCGGAACGTATTTTTCCGGAAAAGGCCGGGGACGCAAAAAAATGCCGCATTTTAATGCGGCATTCAAACTGTAGACAAAGTAGCATGTATTCACCTAGGTGAATACATGCTACTAAAATTTTCGTTCCACTTATAAACTAGCACGAAGATAGGTTGCCGGTTGGTGAGAAGTGCTCAGATGCTAGGCGCAATAATGGGGCTGCGAAGGAGTCGTACTTCCGTACGTCGACGAGCAGCCCCATTATTGCAACGACGCAGATGGGCGCTTCTCGCCGACCCGCGGCCTATCTGTCCTCAGTGTATCAATGAATATTATGCATATAAGTCTGCAAGCAACCCAAGCGATGCTGAGGATGTAGTCATTTTTGTAAAATCGGGGAAAGGGACTAGATCACTCGCTCGATTGCTTGCAATTTTAATTTTTGTATAAGCTTGATTGGCAAGCCCTGTTGAACCGCCTAACAAGGATTGCACAGAGCCGTATTCATTTTTAACGGCATCTGTTAAAGCTTCTTTGTCAGCTGCCATAGTTCCATCCTTTTGTACCGTTATGCCAATCGTTGCGAGTGATTTTCTTAAACTGCTTGTTCCGCTGGAAAAGGAGACGGATAGTGCAGATAATGCGGAAGAAGTATTAGAATTTTTATTAAATAATTTAGTAGTCGCATTGTAATCGTCGACAAAAGCAGTAATACGATCAACGGTGTCTTTCGTGGAGGTATCGGTATTTTTTAATGTATCGGTGAGTTTTGCTGAAGAAGTCTGTAGATTCGTAGAAGTAGACGCAAAAGCCGGATAGAAAGCATTGGAGGTTTTTGTGTATTTTTGCATCGTTGCTAAAATGAGTCCAGGATCGGCTGCAGCGTTTTTTGAAGAAAAACTTGAATTCCAGAGTGTTTGATTTGAAGAAGAGGTAGAACCGGAATTGAATAAATAATCGTAGGAATTAGAGGTTGAAAGAACAGAATTAAATTTACTGTTGTTTTTGGCAAGTGTATATTTTAAATAAGACATATTACTTTGTGCTGTTACGGAATTGACATTCATAAAAATCACCTCTTAACTTTTTATATTTCGTTATTTATCTATTTCATCGGCATTTTTGTTGTACAACTTAAATAAATTCAATAAAAATATAAGCTTATGGATAAACCATGCTCGTAATATTCTTTGTCTTGCTAAAGGAAAGGCAGCAAAGTATATGGGAAGTGATGGAGATGAGAGGAGTTTTGAGGAAACTTGCAGCTATCTGCTTTAACGGCATATTGGCTGAAATCGGCAGGAATAGGATGATTTTGGGCGGTTCGCCAAAGTCATGAGATCAATGCTATAATAGATTTGTAAAGCTATTAAACTTTACAAATAAAGAACAACATAGATTGATGTTGTTCCTATAAGGGGTTAGATATTATGCTACAGTGGTGTGCGTTATTTTTAGCAATCATTACTGAAGTAACTGGCACGACGATGTTAAAGTTCGTCGGGCAAAATGAATCCATTGCTGGATACACAGTACTACTTATCATGGTAGGGTTATCCTATTTTTTATTATCGAAAGCGATTGTAAAGATTCCCTTAAGTGTTGCATATGCGACGTGGGAAGGTATTGGGCTTGTTGTTATTACGGGTATTGGTTGCATTTTATTTCAGGAACAATTATCTGTTCTCAAAATTTTGGGCGTCAGTATAATTGTGTTGGGAATTATTTTATTGAAGAGAGGCATGGTCGAGTCTGCGTCAGGGGATGGTAAAAATGAATGAAGGAATTTTATTTCTGACCGTTTCCATTGTGCTGGACGTTATCGCCAATCTATTTTTAAAAAAATCTGATGGTTTTAAAAATAAAAGTTGGGGCTTTGGTGCGGTATTATTGATTATTATTGCATTTATCGCGTTATCACAAGCTGTGAAGACAATGGAATTGAGTATAGCTTATGCGTTATGGGGAGCCAGTGGTCTATTGCTTACGACGGGGTTGGATGTTGTATTTTACGGCGTTAAGCTAAAAAGTGCCGGTGTTGTTGGTCTTGTTTGTATGGTGACTGGCATTGTGCTTCTTAAAAGTGTTTCATAAAAATATGCGAGGGTGTTTTACATTTTGTGTAAAGCACCCTTCGTTTATGTGGAATGGAAAAGGTAGCAATAAAACTACTAAGTTAGATAGTGTATTTATTACGTGGAATTTTGTACGCTGTATACTTATTGAAGTTTACGAAAAATATATTGAAAAAGCAAAATATCTAACTTATAATAATATCAATCAAACATCAACGGATTTTTATAAAAGCGTTGTATTGTAAATAGGACAAAACAAAATAAGTTATTTTCGGCATCGAAAATAGCATTGTAAGCTATTGAGAGTCAAGTCATAAATGTGATTTGACTCTTTTTTATTCAAAAAAATAAAAACATATTGACAATGTATGTTTAATAGGTTATTCTGTAAGACATAAGAAAACATATTAATACATATAGGAAAAGTATGTTTTAAAAAGGAGAGAGAATTATGTCACATACAAGTAAACGTTTAGACAAATATGAAATAGATTTTGATCATGTAAATGATTTTGATGGTTTACTTTCAAATAAATGGAATTTTAGAAAAGATCGTGTAGGCCGTGAAGATGTAATCGCTATGTGGGTAGCAGATATGGATTTTGAAACTTCACCCGCAATCCAAAAAGCGATTGCAAAGCGTGCCAAAAGAGGAATCTATGGCTACGCTGCTGTCACTGATGCATATTTAAATGCAGTAACAGCGTGGTTTAAAAAACGGCATAATTGGACGATTGACCCTGCATCGGTCAAACAAACACCGGGCGTGATTACTGCAATTCATCTTGCTGTGCTGGCATTATCGGAAGTCGATGATTTTGTTTTGATTCAAACACCGGTATATCATCCATTTTTTCGGGTGATTAAAAATACCAAACGGCGCGTATTAGAAAATCCATTGATCCGGACTGAAAATGGCTATGAAGTAGACTTTAAGGATTTTGAACAAAAAATTATAGAGTTTAAGCCAAAAGTTTTTATCCTTTGCAATCCACATAATCCTATAGGCAAGGTCTACAAAAAAGATGATTTGCTTAAATTGGGCCAGATCTGTTTGCAGCACGATGTAAAAATGATTGTCGATGAAATTCACTGTGATCTTGTATATTCTGAAGCAAAACATATTTCATTTGCGACACTGGGTGAACAATTTGCAAAACAGGCAATTATTTGTACCGCACCAAGTAAATCCTTTAATTTAGCTGGTATCAGAAATTCTAATATTGTAATTCCTGATGAAGCATTGCGTGCGAAATTTCAGGCGGTTTATGATTATGTTGGTATTCCTAAGCCTAGTTTATTTCCATTGATTGCAACACAGGCAGCATATGAAAAAGGCGAAGAGTGGTTTGATCATGTGCTTGCATATATCGAAGAAAATCGCAATTATGCACTTGAAAAAATCGCTGAAAAATTACCGGAGTTAAAGGTAAATAAACCTGAAGGCACTTACTTTTTATGGGTAGATTTTAATGCATATGGCCTATCAAAAGAAGCATTGGAAAAGTTCTTAATTGAAGAAGCTGGATTGTGGTTTAATCAAGGGTACATTTTTGGCGTACAAGGCGAAGGTTTTGCAAGAATTAACATTGCTTGTCCACGTAAGACATTAAAACAGGCACTAAAACAGCTTGAGAATGCATTGCGTAATTTAAAATAAAGAGGAGAATGAAAGGTATGAATTTATTGACTAAAGGTAAAAAATATGGAAGTTTTGGACTCGTGTTTCTTTTTATTATGGGGTTAATGCTTACAACAGGCTGTGGTTTAAATGAAAATAATAAGCAAGCAGCAACAAAATCGGATAAAGAGGTAAAAACATACACCGTGGCAACGCGGGGAACGTTTAGACCGTTTACGTATATGGATGAAAAAGATCAATTAACCGGCTATGATATAGAAATTTTGCGTGAGGTTGAGAAGAGAAATCCTGATATTAAATTTGAATTTAAAACAATGAGTGTAGATGCCGGTTTTTTAGGATTGGAGTCTGGTCAGGTAGATATTATTGCAAATCAGATTGTGGAAAATCCAAAACGTGCTGATAAAAGTATATTTACAAAAGAAGTAAATAATTATACAAGTCGTAAATTGGCAGTCAAAGGTGATCGTGATGATATAAAAAGCATTGATGATTTACGCGGGAAGAAAGTTGCCGTTACGAGCAGTAGTGAAGTAACACGCCAATTACAAAAGTATAATGAAACTGCTGATCCTAAAATTGAATTGGTATACACTGACAAAGGCTCCACGGAAACTTTGAATTTAGTGGCTACAGGCCGTGTTGATGCGTCACCAACGTATGAAGTCGTCATAGTCGAAGCGAAAAATACATTAGGTCTTGATGTGAAACCTGTAGGTCCTACGATTGCGAGTGATGCAACTTGCTATGCTTTACGTAAAGATGAGAAATCACAAGAATTAGCAAATCGTATTGATGCTACGATAAAAGAAATGCGTGCCGATGGTACATTGAAAAAATTATCAGAAAAGTTTTTAGGTAAAGATTATACAGTTCCACAAAAGTAGGAGAAGACAATGCATACACTAAATCATAAAATTTTCGAGCTAACAGAAGCAGTTTATCCTGCATTGGTTCCACTCAGACATCAAATACATGAAAATCCTGAATTGGGATATCAAGAATATAAAACCTCAGGTTTGGTTGCAAAAACTTTAAAAAATTGGCAGATTCCCATAGAGAAAATTCCTGGAACGACTGCGATTATCGGCTATATTAAAGGCCAATTGGACAGCGACAACAGCATTGCGATTCGGGCGGATATGGATGCGTTGCCGCTCCATGAAACTTCAGGTGTTTCCTATGCATCTAAAACTTCAGGTGTTATGCATGCTTGTGGTCATGATGTAAACACGGTAAATTTGCTGGGAACTGCATATGTACTCTCACATTTAACAGCACACTTTGGTGGCACGATTAAATTGATATTTCAGCCAGCAGAAGAGATTTTTGGCGGTGCACAAGAAATTATTGATTACGGAGTTCTTGACAATCCCACAGTGTCAGCGATTTTGGCGGCACATGTGAATGCGCGGTATCCTGTAGGTGCGGTTGCGGTCAAGTCGGGTACGGTAAACATGGCAGCCAGTACGTTTGAAGTTGCGTTGCAAGGCAGAGGCGGTCACGCTTCTGCACCGTATGCTACAGAGGATATTGTGTCAACTGCAGCAAAGCTCATTCTTGATTTTCAGTCGATTCCAAGGCGGATACTGAATTATATTGATCCCGCTGTCGTAGCAATTGCTACGATTCATGCGGGCGATAGAAATAATGTGATTCCAAGCCAATTACGCTTTACCGGAACCGTTCGAGGTACAGAATATAAAGTACATCAGATGATAGAGAATGAAATGCGTAAAGTTTTGCAGGCGCATGAGCTTGTTACTGGCGTAAAAGGAAGTCTGGAGTTTCAGTTTGCTTCGCAGGCGATCGTGAATGATCCTCTATTGACCCAAAGCTTTATAACGGCAGCAGAGGAGCTAGTAGGCAAAGAACAGGTGATTCTTGTCGATAAACCGACAAATGGATCAGAGAATTTCGCACTTTTTTCTGAAAGGGTGCCTTCTGTATATTTCCGTATTGGTGGAACAGCAAAGGGCGAAACAGCTGTGGCTTTTGCACATAATGCAAATTTCAAAGTCGAAGATGCATCCCTAAAAACAGGCGTTATGGTCATGGCAAAAGCAGCGATTCAATTCATTCAGGAAACATGAGAATGAGCAAGAAAGAGGTGTGAATTTTGGGGAGTTATTTTAGTGTTGATTATATGATCAAAGCTTTTCCAACTTTGTTATCTTATATTGATGTTACGATTATTGTCACGGTTGTGGCAGAACTGTTTGGGTTTATCATTGGTTGTCTTGTTGCAATCATTCGGATTAATCAAGTCAAAGTGTTGAATCAAATCTGTCTTGTATATATATCCTTTATTCGAGGTACACCATTTTTAGTGCAGCTGTATTTGGTTTGTTTTGGTCTGCCACAGTTATTGCAGGGCTTGGGATATCAAGATATCCGTTCTATACCGGGACTGCTTTTCGTTTTTCTCATCATGTCAATCCATGCGGGTGCTTATATTGCAGAAGTTATGCGCAGCAGTATATTAGCAGTTGATAAAGGTCAATTAGAGGCGGCACATTCCATTGGGATGCGTACATGGCAGGCTTATCTTAGAATTGTTTTGCCGCAGGCATTTAGCATGGCGATACCATCATTGAGTAATAATGTGATTTCGACATTAAAAAGTACTTCGCTAATTTTCAACGTTGGCGTAGTGGATATGCTGCGAAAAGCTGATTTAATGGGATCGTATAGCTATCGTCATTTAGAGTTATATGTAGATGTTGCAATTATTTATGTGCTTTTGTGTTTTGTTATTCAGGCCATTACGTATGTAATAGAGCGCCGTACGATATTAGGAAAGCAGCTTGCTTCTTAACTATCGCTGATTAGAGAAGAAAAGAGGAGCATGTATCATGACGCAACTTATCGATCCATATTTTTTATTAGAAATATTTTTAAAACTGATAGAGTATATTCCGGTGACTTTGGGACTTGCGATTAGCAGTATGTTTTTTGCTAGTGTCTTGGGGCTGGTAGTGATGCTGATTCGGTTGAAAAAAATTCCCTTTTTAAGCAAACTAGCCGATGCATATGTATTGCTAGGCAGGGCTTTACCCACAATGGTAATCTTATATATTGTTTTTTTTGCCTTACCGATTTTTCTCATGATTTTTAGTGAGACGACGGGAACTAAAATAGATTTTAATCAAATTCCTGCGACAGTATTTGCTGTTATCGGGTTGACTTTGCATACAGGGGCGTATTTAACAGAGGCTTTTCGTGCTGCAGTGCAATCGGTAGAAAAAGGGCAGATGGAAGCCGCCTATTCTATCGGAATGACTTGGTGGCAGGGGTTTTATCGTATCATTCTTCGGCAGGCTGCGGTTTTTGCGATGCCGTTGATGGTAAATCAGTTTCTGAATTTAATTAAAGGAACCTCCATTGCGTTTATGATTACTGTCATGGAATTGTTTGGTGCGGCAAATGTGATTTGTGCGGATAACAATCGTTATTTGGAAGTTTATATTGTGGTAGCAGGTATTTATTGGGGTATGAGTATTTTGTTTGAGAAATTATTTTTGGTTATTGAAAATAAATTAGCATTTTTCAAGAAAGGGGTGAACGAATGATTACGTTTAAAAATATTCATAAATCATTTGGGAACAATGAAGTTTTAAAAGGTATTGATTATAGTGTGCAGACTGGTTCGGTAACGGTGATTTTGGGACCAAGCGGATCAGGGAAGACAACACTGTTACGATCGATTAATTTTCTTGAAAAAGCTGACCGTGGTGAAATTATTTTAGATGATCTTCATATTGATGTCGAAAAAGTAACCCGAAAACAAATTCATGAGATTCGTCAACGGACGGCGATGGTTTTTCAATCTTATAATTTGTTTAAAAATAAAACGGCATTAGAAAATATTATGGAAGGTCTGCTCATCGTAAAGAAAATGCCGAAAGCTGAGGCGAAGAAAACAGCAGAGCATTACTTGGAGAAGGTCGGATTGGCGAATAAAGGCGATGCTTATCCCCATCAACTGTCAGGCGGTCAGCAGCAGCGTATCGGCATTGCCAGAGCTTTAGCGCTAAATCCGGATGTGATTTTATTTGATGAACCGACATCAGCACTTGATCCGGAATTGGTCGGCGAAGTTTTGGAAGTCATGCGGAAAGTGGCACAGGAAGTCAATTGTACAATGATTGTAGTCACACATGAAATTGGTTTTGCCCGTGAGGTTGCAGATCATGTTGTTTTCATGGATGGTGGTGTCATTGTGGAAGAAGGGGTGCCGGAAAAAATACTTTGCAGACCGGAAAATGAACGTACAAAACAATTTTTAGCGCGGTACGTTTCTTTTACGGAATATAATATTTAAATTCAAATAGAAAGTTAGGGGAGTAAAATGACGACAACAAATACAAAAGAAAGTCCTTGCCTTACATGCACGGACTGTGGAACTGCGAGCTGCAGCAAAGGAGACGGGCGTTATCCGGAATTTTGCTTAACAACGCATTTGACCGATAAAGAAATAGAAAAAATCGTAGATCTTTATAATAATAATGAAGAAGTACGAAAAATTGCCATTGCCGGAGCTGAAGTTGAGGGCGAATTTTACGGCAAATATACACGGGTTGAAGAAATCATGGAATTTGCAAGAAGAATTGGTGCCAAAAAGATTGGAATCGCGACCTGTTCTGGTCTCATCAATGAAAGTAGAATTTTTGCCCGTATTTTAAAAGTACATGGTTTTCAGCCTTATGGTGTAGCTTGTAAAATTGGTGCAATACCAAAGGAAAAGATTAACCTTGAAGAGAAGTATATTAGAACACCAGGTTCAAGTGCATGTAATCCTGTTATGCAAGCAAAAATATTAAATAAAAATAAAACTGACTTAAATGTCGTAGTTGGTTTATGTGTTGGTCATGACAGCTTGTTTTACAAATACTCCAAAGCTGTAACAACGACGTTAGTTACCAAAGATAGACTTACAGGACATAACCCAGTCGCTGCACTTTATACAGCGCAAAGTTACTACAAAAAATTATTGAGTAGTCAATAATAGAGAAATGTGTTTACTATGACAGATAGGCCGCGGGTTGGCGATAAGCACTCATCTGCGTCGTTACAGTAAGGTGCTGTTCGTCGACGTACAACAGTACGACTCCTTCACAGCCCCTTACTGTGCCTAGCATCTGAGCACTTCTCACCAACCGGCGACCTATCTTTGTACTAGTTTATAAGTGGAACGGGTTTCAGTAGCGGGGATTCACTTAGGTGAATCCCCGCTAGTTTTTTACGGTCTGGCTGTTGCATTTTAATGCGGCAGTTCTTTCGTTCCCCTGGCCTTTTCCGGAAAAATACGTTCCGAAGGATGAAAAATGATCGGCTTACGTTAAGAAATTCGCTTGTCTGAACGAAGTGAGTTTGCGAATTTTAGTAAGCCGATCATTTTTCAAGGATTTTGGAGGACTGAGGCCTAGACTTTTTGGTCCTTTTGGGTCAATGCCAAAAGGACATCTACGTATTAAGAGGTTTAGCAATAAAACCTCAGAATAACACTCTTGCTTTATCAAAGAATAAAATAAAAAAATATTTTAAAAATTAAATTATTCTTCTATTTTACAAAAATAATTAAATTTTTGTTGCAAAATAGGAAAATAAGGTCAAATTATGCACCATTTTTCACAAATTCGTAAATTATACGCATTTCTGTATATTCTGAATTTATTATAATTAAGATTTATGTAAAATAATTGTTTTACTTATCGTAAAAAAAGGTGTAAAATAGTATATAACGCATGTAATATTTTACATACTATAGTTATCATGAATTTCTAGGGGGATTTAAAATTATGAGTATTATTAACGAAGTTTTTGCACGCGAAATCATGGATTCTAGAGGTAACCCAACCGTAGAAGTAGAAGTTTATTTAGAAGACGGAAGTATGGGCAGAGCTGCTGTACCATCCGGTGCTTCAACAGGAATGTATGAAGCAGTTGAATTAAGAGATGGTGACAAAAGCCGTTACTTAGGTAAAGGTGTTTTGAAAGCTGTTGCGAATGTTAACGATATTATTGCTCCAGAAATTATTGGTATGGATGCTGTAGATCAAATCGGTATCGATACTTTACTTTGTGAACTAGATGGTACACCAAATAAAGCTAAATTAGGTGCAAATGCAACTTTGGGTGTTTCAATGGCTGTAGCAAAAGCTGCTGCTGAAGCTGTAGGATTGTCCTTGTATCAATATTTAGGCGGCTTTAATGCCAAAGAATTGCCAGTGCCAATGATGAACATTTTAAATGGCGGTGAGCATGCTGATAACAATGTTGATATCCAAGAATTTATGATTATGCCAGTTGGCGCAACTAGCTTTGCACAAGCATTACGCATGGGCGCTGAAATTTATCATAATTTAAAATCTGTTCTTAAAGCGCGCGGTTTAAATACTGCAATTGGTGATGAAGGTGGTTTTGCACCAAACTTAACTTCAAATGAAGATGCGCTTGGAGCTATTGTTGAAGCGATTGAAAAAGCTGGTTACAAACCAGGTGAAGAAGTAAAATTAGCACTTGACGTTGCGTCTTCTGAAATGTATGATAACGGTAAGTACAATTTTAAAGGTGAAGGCGTCGTAAGAACGAGTGACGAAATGATTGACTTCTATGAAAAATTAGTCGAAAAATACCCAATCATCTCCATCGAAGATGGCTTGGATGAAAACGACTGGGATGGTTGGAAAAAATTAACCGACCGCCTTGGCAAAAAAGTTCAATTGGTTGGTGACGATTTATTCGTTACAAATCCTAAACGTTTAGCAGATGGTATTGAAAAAGGCGTTGGTAACTCCATTTTGGTAAAAGTAAACCAAATTGGTACTGTAACTGAAGCTTTCGATGCAATGGAAATGGCGAAACGTGCTGGATATACTTGCGTTGTATCTCACCGTTCCGGTGAAACTGAAGATGCAACAATTGCGGATATCGCAGTAGCAGTAAACGCTGGTCAGATCAAAACTGGCGCACCTACACGCAGCGATCGTATTGCAAAATACAATCAATTGTTGAGAATTGAGGAAGAATTAGCAAGTGTAGCACAATTTAAAGGTGCAGACGCTTTTTATAACTTAAAATAGTAAGCTTAGAGACAGCGCAAAGCATAGAAGATTCTTCCATGTTTTTGCGCTGTTTTTTTATAATGTATAATTTTGTAATTTAAAACGTAAAGATAATTTTGTTTTGTATAAAGTATGAATTTTGTGCAAAACTTAAATTATATATTTTGCAGGTAATTTATATCTCTAAGGCTTAAAAATTTAGTGATAGGGTAGGGATTTTAAATGTTAAAGAAAACAAAAATCGTTTGTACAATGGGACCTAGCGTTGAAAGAGAAGGCGTTCTTGACGGCTTAATCGCAAGTGGCATGAATGTTGCTCGTTTTAATTTCTCTCATGGAAATCATCAAGAACATGGTGAAAGAATTCAAGCAGTGAGAGCTGCAAGTAAAAAAGCTAGTAAAGTAATTTCTCTTATGCTGGATACCAAAGGTCCAGAAATGCGTTTAGGTAAATTCGCTGCCGGCAAAGTACAACTTGTAGAAGGTAAAAAATTCACATTAACACATGATGATGCTGAAGGTGACGAAACGCATGTTTCCGTAAGCCATAAAGTGCTTTATAAAGAAGTAAAACCAAATGACATCATTTTACTTTCCGATGGTTTGGTAAGTTTACACGTAGACGAAATTGCAGGCAAAGACATCGTGACGACTGTCTTGAACAGTGGTGTAATGGGAACTTTAAAACGTGTTGCAGTTCCTGGGGTATCCATTAGCTTACCGCCAATTTCCGATCGTGATATAGACGATATTCTATATGGCATTAAACAAGATATGGATTTCATCGCTGCTTCGTTTATTCAACGTGCTGCTGATGTACAAGCCATTCGCAAATTGATCAAAGAGAATGGTGGACATATGGAAATTATATCCAAGATCGAAAACATGGAAGGCGTAAACAATATTGATTCAATCATTGAAGTTTCAGATGGCATCATGGTAGCGCGTGGGGATCTTGGTGTTGAAATACCAGCAGAAGATGTTCCATTGATTCAAAAAATGATTATTGACAAATGTAATAAAGTTGGCAAACCTGTTATCGTTGCAACACAAATGCTTGAATCTATGATTACAAATCCTCGTCCAACAAGAGCAGAAGCAAGTGACGTTGCCAATGCGATCTTAGATGGAACGGATGCAATCATGTTGAGTGGTGAAACAGCAAGTGGTGACTATCCTGTGGAAGCAGTGCAAACAATGAACAAAATTTCACAGCGTATTGAAGCATCTTTGAAATATAAAAAATTGTATGTAAACAGAGGGTTTGAACTTCAACAATCTACTACGGATGCCATTGCACATGCGACTGTTCAAATGGCATATGAATTAGATGCAGCAGCAATTATTACACCAACACAAAGCGGTTATACGACGAAAGTTGTTTCTAAGTATCGTCCAAAAGCTGCGATTGTTGCTTTTGCAGAAGATGAAGTGGTAGCACGTCATTTGAATCTACGCTGGGGTGTTTATTCTATTGTGGGTAAACCATGGCATAATGTAGATGAAATGATTGCTATTGCAACAGAAAGTGCTGTAAAAGAAAAATACGTTAAATATGGTGATATTACTGTTATTACTTCCGGTATCACATTTGGACAAGGTAATACCAGTATGATTCGTGTACACACTATTTAAAAATGCTTAACGAGGACAGATAGGGAGCGGGCAGGCGATAAGATAAGCACTCATCTGCGTCGTTGCATTAAGGTGCTGCTCGTCGACGTACCTGAGTGCGACTCCTTTGCAACTCCTTAATGCGCCTAGCATCTGAGCACTTTTCGCCAGCCGGCGACCTATCTTCGTAATCGTTTATAAGTGGAACGAATTTTAGCAGCGCGTATATCACCTATGTGAATACGCGCTGCTTTGTATATAGTTAAACTGCCGTTTGCTTTATTTTCGCTCTCTCCTTTTTATGTTAGCTTTTCTTGCGAAATGATTCTCGTTTGTGGTATGATGTTAAATAACAAATTTATTTTAGGTGGTGCATAGTTTTGGTCACAGCTTTAATGATTATAGATGCGATTATCTGTATTTTGCTTATTGCATCCGTAGTTTTGCAATCAAGTAAAAGTGCAGGTATGGGTGGTTCGATTTCCGGCGGCGCTGATGCTGTTTTTGGCGGCAAAGCTAAGGGTCTTGATGCTTTTTTATCCAGAGTAACGATGATATTAGGTGCGTTATTCGGGATTATTACGCTTGTAATTGCAAAATTAACTGCATAATATAATTGTGATGATGAACGTTTTAGTTTTACCGCCATGGAAAAATTAGAGCGTTTTTATTTTTGAGAACATGCAATCATTTGTTATGTTCTCATTTTTATATGTATTTAAGAATTTTAAGTTTTTTTATCGAAAAAATGCGCAAGCTAAATCTAGGAGTGTTAAATTTAGAATAAAATTGTCTAATTTTCGCTATCAATAGTATAATAAAAATAAAGCGTATTTTGGTCGGAGGTTGTAATAGTGGCAGCAATCATAGATGGAGCAGAACCTTTCTTGTTATCGGGCAGCAAATGTGGCATTTTATTAGTACATGGCTTTACTGGAACGCCTACGGAAATGTTTTTGTTGGGGAAACACTTAAATGAGCAAGGCTACACTGTTTTAGGTGTTCGTTTATGTGGACATGGAACGAGTGTAGAAGAAATGGAAACAACGACTTGGTGCAATTGGTATCATTCTGTATGTGACGGTTATCATATATTGAAAGATATCTGTGAAGAGATACATGTAGTCGGTTTGTCCTTAGGTGGCATTTTGTCAATGAAGCTGGCAATGGAATATGATGTGAAGACGGTCACGGCACTCAGTGCACCGATTCATATTGTCAATCGAGGGATCGAGCTGCTGCCGCCGATGGAAGAATGCAAGGGCAAATATGTACCGAAAAAACGACGCAAATTCTCGGATATCGCGCAAGATTATTGTATTGCCTATGATCGTACCCCGATGTCGTGTGTACACTATTTACTGCAGATCATTAAAATAGTTGCCGATGATTTGAAAAAATTAACGACGCCATTACTTGTTATACAAAGTCGTAAAGATCATACAGTACATGCTGAAAGTGCAGAATTTATTTATGATCATGCTGGAAGTCAGCAGAAAAAACTCGTTTGGTTGGAACAATCGGGGCATTTAATTACTTTAGATAACGAACGAGAGCAGGTTTTTAATGAAATTGTAAATTTTCTTCAAATTGGGCAAAATGAATAAAAAGAGAGTCGGAAGATTGGAGGAATTGTTATGTTAAAAGAAAAAATCCTAGATTATATGCGTCATGAAGCATATAAACCATTGACTGCCGAAGACTTAGCGGAGGCATTGCAGCTTACTGGCGATGAACTGAATGAATTTTGGTCTACAATGGAAGAACTAGAACATAATGCTGATATTATTAAAACAAAACGAGATAAATATGGTACACCGGAACGCATGAATTTGGTGGTAGGAAAGCTGAGTATGACTAGTAAAGGTTTTGGCTTCGTGATACCGGATGTGCGTGAGACACCAGAGGAAACGGATGTATTTATTCCTTTGTCACTCATGCTGAGTGCGATGAATAATGACCGAGTCGTTGCCAGAGTGAATCGGCCAAGCGGTATGGGGAAGACACGTGAGGGAGAGATCATCCGCATTGTTTCTCGTGCAAATACGAAGATTGTCGGTACGTTTGAAAACAGTAAAAGCTTCGGCTTCGTCGTTCCCGATGATCCAAAAATCGGACAAGATATTTTTATCAGTAAAGAACATTTTTTAGGTGCGAAAATCGGTGCAAAAGTCGTTGTTGAAATTATCAAATGGCCGGAACGCCGTCGCAGTGCTGAAGGGAAAATTATTGAGGTTTTAGGTTATGTGGGTGATCCTGGCTTAGATATTTTATCTGTTATTAAAAAATATGACTTGCCGATGGAGTTCCCAAGTAAAGTAGAAACAGCTGCTGAGCAGACGCCGGATGTCATTGATGAGAGTGAAATCGAGGGGCGTCGTGATTTACGCGACTGTAAGATTGTTACCATTGATGGTGATGATGCGAAAGATTTAGATGATGGGGTTTATGTAGAAAAACGCGGCAAAGACAAATTTTTCCTCAGTGTGCATATTGCTGACGTCAGTTATTATGTGCGTGAAAATATGCCCCTCGATGAAGAAGCGCGTGCGCGCGGCACTAGTGTATATCTCGTAGATCGAGTGCTTCCTATGTTGCCGCCACGGCTTTCAAATGGAATCTGTAGCTTAAATCAAGGCGAAGATCGTTTGGCGATGTCCATTGAAATGGAAATTGATGCGGATGGGAATGTAAAGAAGTATGAAATTTTCCCAAGTGTAATCAAGGTATATCGTCGTTTAACCTATAATATTGTGCGTAAAATTCTCGTTGACAAAGATGAGGAACTTCGTAAAGATAATGAAGATATTTTAGAGCAGCTTGGCTATATGGAAGAGCTTTGCCATGTACTAAGAAGACGCAGGATGAATCGCGGTGCAATTGATTTTGATTTCCCAGAGGTAAAGGTCAAGTTAGATGGCGAAGGCAAACCAGTCAAATTGCTCAAACGAGTTCGTACATTGTCAGAATCCATTATCGAAGAATGTATGCTTGTTGCCAATGAAACTGTGGCTGAACATATGACGAAATTAAAACTGCCGTTTATGTATCGGGTTCATGAGCAGCCAGAAGCAGGTAAACTAGAAAAACTAAACGCACTTTTAGCAACATTTGGGCAGCATATTGTAAGACCTAATGATGAAGATATCCAACCGGCATTGCTGCAAAAAGTGTTAAAAGAAATAGAAGGTCGTCCGGAAGAGCGCATTATCAGTACGGTTATGCTGCGTTCCTTAAAGCAAGCGCGCTATGAAGCGCAAAATCTTGGCCATTTCGGGTTAGCGGCACGTTATTATACACATTTTACTTCGCCGATTCGCCGTTATCCGGATTTAATTGTACATCGGCTGCTGCGTGAAACTTTTAAAACAGGTACGATTCCGCCAAAACGCCAAGATAAGCTGCGCGGGATTCTACCGGAGATTGCGGCGCATGCGTCATCGCGCGAGCGTCTTGCTGCTGAAGCAGAACGTGAAACAGTCGATATGAAGAAAATCGAATATATGGCACAGTTTATTGGTGAAGAATTTGATGGGATCATCAATGGTGTGACTGCCTTTGGAATTTTCATTGAGCTAGAAAACGGTGTAGAAGGTTTGGTACGTGTATCAAGTATGGAAGATGACTATTATCAGTATGTGGAAGAACAATATGCTTTGATTGGTGAACGGACGAAAAAAGTCTATCGCCTTGGCGATCCAGCACGCGTAATCGTCGCACAAGCCAATGTTGAAACAAGAGCGATTGATTTTATTTTAGCCGATAATGGTACCTATATTCCGATGGCGCCTGTAGAGAAACCTAAATTTGTTTACAAAGAAAAATCAAAACAAGTGGAAAAATCAAAAACGACGTCAACAAAGTCGAAGCAAAAAACAAAAGGAAATACCGGGCATTCATCAGCGAAGACTAAAACGAAGAAAAAAAGTGTACGAACGCATAAAAGCAAAGTGAAGACGAAAGCAAAACCGAAGCACGAATCGTAAGTATATAAAAACGAATGTATGCAGCAGGTTACAATTCGAAAAGGCTAGATTTTGGTAAACAAGTTGAAGGCTCAAACGTTTTGCGTTTAAATTAGAGCCTTCAACTTTATGTAGGGTGTGATATGCGCATTCGAGTTTGAGTGCGTATTCATTTTACTAGAAGATAAACGATGCCTAAGATTTGACCATGAAAATACATATTTGTTATAATGGATGAAGAGTTAGTTCGGCGCGAGGCGCTACTGGGGTGAGAGAAAAATGGGAAAAGGCAATGAAGGAATAAAGACTGCAACGGAAAATCGCAAAGCCAGACATGATTATCATATTCATGAGGCGTTTGAGACAGGCTTGGTTTTGACGGGAACAGAGGTAAAGTCTCTGCGTGCTGGCAAGGCGAATTTAAAAGATAGCTATGCGCAGATCAGAGAAGGCGAGATCTATTTATATAACATGCATATCAGTCCTTATGAAGAAGGCAATCAGTTTAATCATGAACCGCTTCGTCCACGAAAGTTGTTAATGCATAAAGCAGAAATTGTAAAACTATTTAGCAAAACGAGAGAAAAAGGATTCACATTGGTGCCACTTAAAATTTATTTTAAACGTGGTATGGCGAAACTGGAACTCGGTCTTGCTAGTGGTAAGAAAAACTACGATAAGCGTCAAGACTTGGCGCAGCGTGATGCAAAACGCGAAATGGATCGTGCGTTAAAAGATCGGCAGCGTGATTATTAAATAAATCATGCATGTGGAAGAAACGACCAATTGTATTTTGATGCGTAGTGTGTTATACTATCAGATACGGTGCAGAAAATGGTGCCGCGAACTACTTTAATCGGGGGCGTAATGGTTTCGACGGGGGTAGTTGGAGCATAGGTAGCGAGTCGGGGGTTCATCAACCCGTTAGTAAGGTGAAACTTTTATTTAAATATAAAAGCAAACAACGAATACGCTTTAGCAGCTTAATGCTAACCTCTTTCTGACCTAATCCTGCGGGGTTGGAAAAGAGGTCAATTAGCGGGATACCTGATAGCCAATTCTCGGAGGCTTGACTGGGAAATAGATCGAGATAGTATCCGCGAAGCCTGCTTGTGGGCGTCAACGATGTGAATTTTAAAGCACAAGAAGCACTCGGAGAAGCCTATGAGTCAATGCTTTCGGACAGGAGTTCGATTCTCCTCGCCTCCACCAAGTGAATATGCAATAGAGAGTATTGCTGTATATAGAGGAAAAAGCTGCCACGATAAAATGTGGCAGCTTTTTCGTTCCGTGCGCCCGGCATGGGCGCAATCTAACGGGTGAAAGTCCCGAGCGCGGGTTAATAGTGCCAAGCGCATAGTCAAGAGCAAGGGTGTCCATCGCGAGGTGGAATCTGAAGGAAGCTGGCGGCAAATCTCTGGCCTGACGAACAGAAACCACATATAAGGCAGGAGGAAACCGGGTAAAGTCGCGGAACAGACTGAAGCCCCAAACTATTCAAGGTCAATCCTGTAGATGTGGCAGGTAGATGGAGAGAAAGATTGCGTTCTTACCCGGGGAGGTCTCACAGACATGTGAAGATAATTCTTCCGAAACATGGTTGAAATAAGATTTACTGTGAGAAGTCAGCCGAGGTCATAGTACCGAAGATTTTTTTTTCGGGAAGGACTGAACAATAATAGAGTTCGTGAGCAAAGGAAGGTGAGTCATGTTAAGAGAGCAGAAAACCAATAAAATGGGCTGGCCTTGCCAGGGTATGCTGGAAGCAGAGAGTAACAAGGGAGCGCGGAGCGTGACAACACTGGAAATAGCAAAAGAGAACCGCGTAAACCTGTTAGAAGAAATACTAAACCGAAACAACCTCAATACGGCATATGCGCAGGTAGTACGTAAGAAAGGTACAAGCGGAGTAGATGGGATGCAAGTAGGCGAGCTGAAAGAATGGCTGAAGGAAAACAAAGAAGAATTTCTTGAATCACTGCAAGCGGGGAGATACATTCCTAAACCCGTGAAAAGGGTAGGAATTCCGAAGGCGGATGGAGGAATACGAAAACTAGGAATACCGACCGTGGTAGATCGACTCATACAGCAGGCAATTTCGCAAGTGCTAACGCCTATTTTCGAAAAGACATTTTCCGCAAGAAGTTATGGATTTCGCCCGGGAAGGAATGCGCATCAGGCAATAAAACAAGGCGAAGTGTACTACCGGGAGGGATACAAGAAGGTAGTCGACATCGACCTAGCGCAGTACTTCGACACGTTAAACCATGACATGCTCATCAACATGCTCCGCGAGGAAATCAAGGATGAGAGAGTTATAAGCCTCATCCGAAGATACCTGAAAAGTGGAGCTATGGAAGGCGGCATAGTCAGTCCTAGTAAAGCTGGAACCCCGCAAGGAGGAAATCTATCGCCACTGTTATCGAATATCTATCTGACAAAGTTTGACCAACTGCTGGAAAAGCGCGGACATAAGTTCGTAAGATATGCAGATGACTGCAATATCTATGTACGGACAGAGCGTGCGGCAAAGCGAGTTATGGAAAGTTGCGTGAATTTCCTAGAAAGAAAACTAAAATTACAAGTCAATCGCCGAAAGAGCCGAGTAGGAAGCCCACTGAAGGTGAAGTTTCTGGGATTCTCATTGCACAAAGTGGTGAGAAAAATCGGAATACGACCGCATGGAGAAGTACTCAAACGCTATAAAGAGAAAATTAGAGAAATAACGAGCCGAAGTCGTGGGCGTTCAATAAAAGACATAATGCAAGAATTGAGAAACTACACAACCGGTTGGTTAAGCTATTTCTCTATAGCGGATATGCGGACGCAGATACAGGAAATAAATAAATGGATACGACGCAGGCTGCGAATGTATCTATGGAAGCAGTGGAAGAAAATAACCACTCGATTTATGAATCTGCAAAAGCTGGGATTAGATAGAAATAGGGCTTGGCAGTATGCAAATACCCGATTAGGTTATTGACGTATCGCTGGAAGTGCTATTTTACAACGGACACTAACAGACAAATACCTCGAATCTCTAGGCTACATGAACATAGCAAAGAAATACGAGGTACTCCATTTACGTTAAATTATTGAACCGCCGTATACCGAACGGTACGTACGGTGGTGTGAGAGGTCGCTAAATAAATTAATTATTTAGCTCCTACTCGATTTTAGGGGAAGCCATAGCTGATGTTTATCGAACTCGTAAGAGGTTTATGGACTTTATCTTGGGGCTAAAACATCTTTTTACAAACCGGAAATTTTATATAGAAAAATAAAAGGATTTGTTTCTCTATATATAGAAGTTTACAAGAAATAAAAAGGATTTAAATTAAAAAATACATATGAACGAGTCAAATACTTAAATGTGAAAATCAGAAAAAGTCTTTGACTTAAAAATTCCACGGAGAAAAGTTCGCTATGTATGAATTGTTGATTTTTATTTCAGAAAATTAACAAAATTTTAACAATAGGTTTGGCGGTGATAATTTTGGAAGTGATTTTTGAATCAAAAAGATTGTTATTTAGAAAAATTGTGAAGAGTGATTTTTACCATCTATGTTCTATTTTGCAGGATAAAGAAGTGATGTACGCATGGGAACATGAGTTCACGGATGAAGAAGTAAAGAGCTGGATTGATAAAAATTTAAATCGTTACAGCAATGAGGGGTATTCATATTTTGCTGTCATAGAAAAATATACGTATCGTTTTATCGGCGTGATTGGGCCTTTACTCGAAAAGATAGGAGTCGGGGAGCAGATTGGTATTGCTTATATTTTGAATAAACAGTACTGGGGAAAAGGCTTTGCTGTAGAGGGAGCCAAGGCATCGATGGAATATGCATTTCAACATCTAGGTGCAGATAAGGTGATTGCGCAAATCAGACCCAATAATTTGCCATCGAGAAAAGTGGCTGAAAAGCTTGGCATGACAATCGAAGGTGAATATATGAAACAATATAAAGACAAGGAAATGCTGCATTTAGTTTATAGTTGTGAGAAATAAATGTTGTGGGCAGTTCTGCGAAATTGATTGCTTGTTTTAAATAGGAGTTTTATTGCAGAATCTTTTCATGTATACAATAGAAATAGTAAGATCAAATTTAAATTATAGTTTGGATATAGTATAAAAAGCCCTCTTTCATGGGAGTGTAAAATAATCTGTGTAAGTATAAAACTTGCACAGATTATTTTAATATTGGATAATAAAAAATATTAAACACGAAAAGGACGAAAAAATGGCTAGAAAAAACTCTGAACAAGAACAGCTTGCCCAAGAAATTATTGCAAAATATCAACCAAAATCTGTCGAAGATATGCAAAATGCCTTAAAAGATATTTTCGGACCGATGTTCCAAGCAATGCTAAAAGGTGAATTAGATCACCATCTTGGTTATTCAAGTAATGATCGTGGTGAAAAAGAATCCTCAAATCGTCGTAATGGGTATTCACAAAAAACTCTTAAAAGTTCTTTGGGTTCTATTCCAATTGATGTTCCGCGTGATCGTCAAGCGACTTTTAAGCCACAAATTATACCCAAACATAAAACCAATGTATCTGACATTGAGCAAAAAGTTTTAGCGATGTATGCGCGTGGACTCAGTCAACGAGATATAGCCGCAACGATTGAAGATATCTATGGTTTTGAAATATCTCATGAACAAATTTCAATCATCACAGATAAAATATTAGAAGAGCTCGATCAATGGCAAAAACGTCCCTTAAATCCATTCTATCCATTTGTTTTTGTCGACTGCATGTACGTGACAATTCGAAAAGATTATGAAGTTAAGAGTTGCGCAGTTTATACGATTCTTGGGTACAACATGGATGGTCATAAAGATATCTTAGGATTATGGATCAATGAAAATGAAAGTAAGCATACCTGGATGCAAATCTTCGATGAGCTCAAGGCTAGAGGAATACAAGATATCGGATTCATCTGTATGGATGGATTGAGCGGATTAGAAGATGGAGCTAAAGCAATATTTAAAGACGTAAATGTACAGAGATGTATCGTGCATTTAATAAGAAATTCTATAAAATATGTTCCAAGTAAGGACTATAAGGGATTTACAGCCCAGTTAAAGAAAGTATATGGAACTTCAAGTTTAAAAGCGGCAATTGCGGAATTTGAGCGATTTAAAGTGGCGTGGGCAAACTATCCTGGAGCCGTTAGCGTATGGGAACGGAATTTCTCACATATAGAGCAGCTTTTTAATTACGGTAGTGCAGTGCGAAAGATTATGTACACAACAAATGCCATAGAAAGCGTGAATTCAAGTTTCCGAAAAGTGACAAAAAAAGGAGCGTTTCCAAATGAAAACGCCATACTGAAAGTATTGTATTTACGAGTTACAGAACTTTATAAAAAATGGCATGATCGCCCAGTTCTCAATTGGTCTATGGTTCGAAACCAACTTTCAATTGATACTAGGATTCAGCCGATTTTTCAAAAATATGAACAACACTTTTAATCTTGTTACACAAAATTCTTGACACTCCCTCTTTCATTAGCAATTGTCTAATAAAAGAGGGCTTTTTAGCGGAACCCATTAGGCTGGTGAATACTTAATTTCTCTTTCAATAATGATCCCTGTCTGCGGATCGATTTCCATTTCTCCATGCAGGCCTTTGGCTGTAAACTTCACTTCATATTCCCAGTACTTGTCGCTAGTTTCCAGTTTGATTTTATGAATGACTGCATCTGGAAATTCATTGCGGACAATCGTCTTTATTTCAGCTTCACTTAACTTTACGCTTGAGTTGCCTGTATGGTGCCTGCGTTTTGATTGTACTTCGGTTAC
Source organism: Massilibacillus massiliensis (assembly GCF_900086705.1). Taxonomy (NCBI): domain Bacteria; kingdom Bacillati; phylum Bacillota; class Negativicutes; order Selenomonadales; family Sporomusaceae; genus Anaerosinus; species Anaerosinus massiliensis. The sequence goes on from NZ_LT575483.1 coordinate 3,066,207, forward strand.
TTTCTCGGTCAACTTACTAATTTCAACTTCGTACTTTTCGTTTGTTACTTTATGAAAAAATTCGACTTCATACTCGTGATCGTCGACATTCATTGATGTATAGATGGAACCCTCTGGTACCCATTTTTCAGCAAGTTCCCTTGCAGCTGTCTCGTTCATTGCAGCAAAAGAGGTGGAAGCTATAGAAAGTATAGCAATTGATGCCAATGTAGTTATTTGTAATAATTTTTTATAACGTTTCATCTCATTTCCTCCAGTTTTTAAATTGCATTTTTTATATTTATTATAGTGAAAAATATGATAAATTGCAATAATAGCGTGATTAGGAAACATTTAAATTCTATCACGGATTTCGAATGTATTTGTACAAACTTTTATTGAACTGGCATATAAATTATAATACCTATTTTATGTAGATGATTTAGTTAAGGAAGATAAATCAAAAGGAAGGAGAATCGGTAAGACAAGTCGTTTTAAATCATTAAAAATCGAAGTTGTGAAATGATGCGCGGTATATTGACATGAATTCAATTGACCGCTGATATGCCATGATTTTTGTAAAGCACTGCATAAGTTTTCATTAAAAATCTTTGCTGAGAAAGCAGAGGGAAATGTGATTAATAGGGGGCGGATTTGATGTATAAAGTTTTCATTCCTCAAGATATTAGTGACGCTGGGAAAAAATATTTACGTGATTTAGGATATGAAGTTGTAATCGGAACTGCGGCAGATGAAGAGACGATTAAGAAGGAAATTATCGATTGTGATGCACTTATTGCCAGAACAGAGCCTTATCCAAAACAGGTAATTGCGGCAGGGAAGAAGTTAAAGATTATAGCACGGCACGGAGTAGGCACAGATAATATAGATGTAGAAGCGGCAGAACGCCAAGGCGTTTATGTGACAATTGCTAAAAATACAAATGTATATTCTGTGGCTGAACATACAATCGCATTGTTATTAGCTACGGTGAAATCACTGCATCATGCTTATAATGAGATGAAAGCCGGTGATTGGGATATTCGTAATACCTTACCAACGATTGAGTTACGAGGAAAAACCTTAGGCATTATCGGTCTGGGGAATATCGGAAAAGAGGTAGCGCATATTGCACATCATGGATTCCATATGAATATCATTGGATACGATGCGTATGTTGATAAAGATCATCTTGCTGAGTATGTACAGATCGTATCATTGCAGGAATTATATGCAAATTCTGATGCGATCAGCTTACATGTCCCTGCGACCCCGCAAACACGAAATATGATTGATGCAGGTGTACTTAGGCAAATGAAAAACAGTGCGGTGCTGATCAATTGCGCGCGGGGCGGAATTGTAAATGAAAATGATCTTTTCATTGCTTTGAAAAATAAAGAAATTGCTGGTGCGGCGGTGGATTGTTTTGCAGCAGAGCCTGTAGATAAAGATAATCAATTGTTTACTTTATGCAATTTCATTGGATCTCCGCATAATGCGGGCATGACATCAGAAGCACGTGACGCTATGGGAATTTCTTGTGCGAAAGCCATTGATGATGTGCTTCACGGACGAAAACCGCAATATCCCATCAATCATCCGATCTAAAAATTCAGCAGCAGAATGCGTAGGGGATGATATTGGATTTCAAAAGAACATAAAGTTTTGGACATCTTGTAGCCGCTGTCATGTACGTTATCATGCATGTGAAGGATTGCTAGAGGAATGACGATTTAAATATAATTTGCTTTAGAATCGAGTTTATGTAGATTTTGATATCTCTCCATCAGCGACAATAATTGTTCTGCCATATATTCAGCGGAATAAGGCATTGCATTTGTAATCCACCATTCAATGACACCAATGGTTGCCGAAGCAAAATATTGTACCATAATATCCTTGTTTACATCTTTAGGGATACCACTTATCGCAATTTGTTCTTCAATACTCTTCACCATTAAAGCATGCAATCGATTTCTAAAAACAGCAATGCTTTTACTCATGAGCATTTTTGAATAGAAAAAAGCATTTTGTTCTAAGTATTTAAAGGTTTTACAAAGCGAATTCTTACCAGAAATCTTAGTATCATTTTCTCTTGGCTGACAATTTTCAAATAATTTATTTAAGTGATTTTCTATGCACTGATCCAGTAAATCGAATATGTCAGCATAATGCGCATATACAGTTCCCCGGTTTACATTTGCCAGTTCGGCAATTTCATGAATTGTAATTTTTTCAAAATCTTTTTCCAGCATTAGTTTAGTAAAAGCCTCCATAATGGCTTGCCTGGATTTTTCAATACGCCTGTCCATAAGAAATTGCTCCTTCGTATTTTATAAATGAACATTTTTATCTGTTTTGTTTATTAATCAACATATGTGGTTATGTTATTTATTGATTTTAATTTATAGCATTGCTACTATTATATTAAACAAATGTTTGATATTCAACACTTGTTGGTTATTTTATTGAGGAGATGACTATCATGAGCTTAATTACAGTCAACAAAAGGTGTATTAAATGTGGGCTTTGTATTGAAGAATGTCCGGTAGATGTTCTAAAGATGGGGGAGAAAGGGCCAGAGGAAGTGGCGGATAGCAATTGCATTGCCTGTGGACATTGCGTTGCAATATGTCCCAAGACTGCAATAGATAATAAAAAAACACCTCTAGCACAGCAAGTGGATATGAAGGATTTTCCTAAATTAAATCCACAGCAGGCAGAGCATTTTTTAAGATCTCGCCGTTCCATAAGAAATTATCATGACAAGCCTGTACCAAGAGAACTTTTGTCAAAATTAGTGAATATAGCTAGACTAGCTCCCACTGCATCGAATAGTCAAGGTATATCCTATGTTATAATAGAAAATAAACAATTACTTGAAAAATCAGTTGAACTGACGATTCAGATGATAGAAAAATCTCCCGTAAGGCATTTATTAGAAGTAGCGATTACTGGGTATAGAGAAAGAGGCATTGATTCGGTTTTCCGCGGTGCACCAAATTTAATCATAGCAATTGCCGATAAAAATTTATTATATGCTAAAAATAACGCTATTTCTTGTTTAACTTATCTAGAGTTATTTGCCCCGTCATTAGGACTCGGAACCTGTTGGGCCGGAATTTTTGAACATTTTGCAGCTATCGAAAATTCACCATTGACGAATTTATTCAATATTCCCGAAGAAAAAATTGTAGTAGGTGCAGTTATGGTGGGGTATCCTAAGTATAAATATAGGAGACTAGTAGATAGAAATTCACTGGATGTTACATATATAAATTAAAGTGATATTTCATAAAAGACCAAGTGCAAAAAAGGGGCGTCGCATTTTAAAGCGACGCCCCTTTTAGATCTAGTAGATCAATTCTGTCTATATTGTGTTCTTAATCTATGGAGAAACTTTCAGACTTAAAGTTAGCATAATATCGTCCGGTGCGTACTGTAAATTTCAAGATGCAATAATCTGGGTCTGTAACACCTTTAGCGTAATACTGCGTGTCGCCTTCTTGCCAAATCATTTCTTTACTCGCGGCATCCTCCAACACTTCGACTGTGCCTGTTAGCATGATTCCTCTAAAGAATCTTTTATCACAGAAATAGATGCACGCTTTTGGATTAGAACGATACTGCGATACTCTCATAGAAGAAGTGTTTGTCGAAAAGTAAAAGGTTTTTATGCCCTCTCTTTTTCTCGGAGGAAGCATGGCCTTTGTATTAGGAAATCCACTTTCGTCCACCGAACTAATAAAGGCAACACTCTGTTTGTCAATTAAGTTTCCTATCGTTTTCTCCGCATCTCTTAACATTCTACCACCTCTTAACTAAAAGCATAGCATTATACAATGGCGAAGTAAAATCCTCAGTTTTTTAAGAAGATAGTTTGTCTAAAATATGACGGTTCCGTAGACAAAGATAAATTCCGATAAGAAGAAGCAGCAGTTGTACAAAAGTAACTGTAATCCATATACCATTTACGCCCCAAATACTAGGAAGTATAAAAGCTGTAAGAGGGAGCAGGATGAAAGCTTCTCCGTATACCATAACGGCGGCACTTTTGCTCTTTTTTAGTGCATTGAAATATTCTGTTGTTACACGAGAAAAAGCATAGAGCGGTAACGATAAAGCACAGATCGGTAAAGCGAATTGCAAAACCTCGGCGGTTTCTTTGGACACCCCGAAAAAAGCAGCAATCTGATGATTCAGGAGCATAATGGCAGTCGTTGAAAGAATGCTTAGAAAAAAAGCTAGTAGATAAGACCAGTTGCGAAAGGTTCTGATCGCTTGTGCATTTTTTGCTCCATAATAGAAACTAAGTAAAGGCTGGCAGCCTTCGCCTATTCCCTGTAATAAAAGCTGTCCAATACTTAAAACATAAGAAATAACAGCAAAAGCAGCGATTGCCGTCGTTCCACCATAAGTTACTGCCTGACGATTCATGATCAGTATAGTTAAAGAAGGGATAAAACTTAGACCAAAAACGGGTAGTCCAATTCGAAGGATGCGTTGCAGCATGTTTCTTTGCAATTTATAGAAGTGCGCAGGAATTCGATGTTCCTTTTTAAATAAAATAAATAAGGCAGGAATCAGTGTGATAGATTGTCCGACTACTGTGGCAAGCGCGGCACCTTTGACACCAAAGCCAAGCAGCATGACAAACACTCCGCTTAAAACCGTATCAATCGTAAAATTCATCAACATCAGTGTCATGGCGATCCAAGGCTTATTCTGATTGCGAAGAAGTGGTGTGACTCCGGATGAAAAGACTTGTACAATCGCTCCGTATGCAAGTGTTTCGATATATTGGTGACCCAGTTCCAGTATTTCTCCTTCAGCGCCCATAAGCCGCAGGAGCTGTTTTCCAAAAAACAGTAGAAATATTGTAAGTGCAATGGAGGAAAGCACTAAGGCAACGAGCGTATTACCGAAAGCTTTATCTGCTTTCTCTTTGTCACCTGCACCCAGATAATTTGAGATAAGAATAGAGCCTCCCATGCCGATGCCTATCCCCATATCAAGAATTAGTGCGGCAAGTGGCCAGGCTACATTCACGCTGCCAAGCCCAACGTCACCGACCGTTTGCCCTACAAAAAATCCATCTATGCTAACGTAGATGCCGGTAAATAGAAAAGTGATCATCGATGGTATAACGTATTTTAAAAACTGTTTATGCATCAATAAACCTCCAAAATGCTAACTATATAAGAAATCATTTTTGAACGATGAATAGATTGTCGGATGAATTTAGCATGTTCCTTAGATAGTATCTAAAATTTGTTTTAAATTATGATAAAAGGCAGAGTTACCTTTTATCATGCCATTTCTCTCAGCAGGGCTCATATTCTCAAAAGCCTTTTGTTCAAACGCTAGTAATTCAGAAAAAAGCAGATCCGCATATCGCTGTCCGGCGGTGGTCAGTATGATATGTTTACTGCGTTTGTCGTTAACAGCTGTTTTTCTTGTAAGATGTCCTTTCTTTTCAAAGAAATCTAAAATCGTATTTATGGTCTGCTTTGGTAAAAGCAATTTTTCACAGAGTAATTTGGACGTGCAGGGATCGGGAGTTTTGTGAATCACATAGAGCGTAAAAAGCGAATTTATCGTTAAACCCCGTCTTTTCGCCCAATGTTCGTAAACCGAATTTATGCCCCAATATATATCATAATAGGCTTTAATATCTTGCCTAATATCATTGTTATACATGAATCAAACCCTCACATAAATATAAAATAGTCCGTATACGGACTAAATAATTATACCATACTTTAGTATTTTTTTCTAAACGGCTTTTGAAAGATGGATCAAGACCCGTCATCTCATTGTTCATGTCGAAAAAGAAGAACTCTTGCCAAATTTTTATTAATTTGGAAGGAGTTCTTTATTTTTTAGGGAATTTTTTAATTATAATATAGTACGATCTAGATTAATTAACAGAATTATCCTTGCTGGTCTAATATCTATAAAAGTATTTTGGAGGAATTTATGCCTAGTATTTTTTTGAGTCATTCAAGTGTAGATAAAGCATTTGTTGAGAAATTAGCTAAAGATTTAAAACGGCTGGGGGTTAATGCATGGTTTGATAAATGGGAAATTAAAGTTGGTGAATCAATTACATGGAAGATTGAAGAAGGAATAAGAGAAAATGAATATCTTGGCATTATATTATCAAATGAAGCATTAGAATCTGAGTGGGTAAAAAGTGAGATAAGTGCGGGCTGGATAAGACAAATGCAAACCAAGAAAATATTCATACTTCCCATTTATTATCGCCAATGCTCTATTCCTTATTTTCTAGCGGATCGAAAGTATGCAGATTTTCGAAAAAATTATCAAGATGGACTTGAAGAATTAACAAGTTTTTTTAATATCAGTAATGTTGATACAATATCAACTGACAATTGGAGAAAGTTTACGAAAACTAGAAATAATGATGGATGGAAAAAGTTTCGAGAGGATGAATATTCAAGTCTCGTTACGACTTTAGTAAATCGTGCAAAGGAGTATAATTGGTCAGTTTGGGTTGGAGGGACTAAAAATAAATTTTCAATTACGCTTAGGGGATTTATTAATTTAGAAAGTAAAATGTCAATTTCAATCAGACTTGATGGAAAATCAAATGCATACAAAGCTACTTTTTACGATAATCATAATCCTAATAATATTCCTATATCTAATTTTGATATATATGTTGGTAATACTGTGAATGAATGTGAAGAATTTGTCTGGCGCAGGATGGAAGATTTTAAACAGAAATATGGAAATCCAACAGAGGAAGCAACATATTTTACACAAAAAATTTTAGGCGAAAAAGAAAGATACAAATTTGCATATAAGATTATGAAATCTTTGGATTGGTATAAAAAATAGGATATGTTTATATCTAAAATATATGATTTTGTACTTTGTATAGTAAGCGGATTAAAAAGTGATGCAGGAATTGGGTAGAGAATGACTTATGGAGTAATGAAAATCACAAATATTTTAAAATAGCTTAATTACAAAACCAATGTTCGTAAATTACAGTAAGGAGTGTTGTAGATGATGAAGCTTAGAGAAAGAAAATCGAATTGTTTAATAAGGTTAGTGCTGGTAATTGTCATGTTAGGAGTTGCATCAATTTGTTTAGCCAATGAATATGATGATAACCCGAATTATCAATTTTTATATACAGCATACCAAGGAAAGAATTATCTGGAGCTGTCATCTATATTGGTAAATGAATACAATCCACCTAAGTATCAATTGACAGGAACGACGATTCATGTTAGCGGAGATACTGGTTCGGTCACGCAAAAGGAAGTTGTGTTTCGATATAACTATGACCAACAGAAAGCCTATTCTTATGATGGATATATGCATGAATGGTTGGAAGTGAAAAGAAGTAAAAATAATATGGTTAATGAACGTGGTGTAATATTAGCAAATGCTTTATTTCGTGCGGCATATGGTATGAATTTTTATCATTGATAAATAGGCAGAAGTATATTGTATTATCTTACTTTTTAACATGGTTTATCTAGTTCATAAGGAAATGAATAGGTACACAAAAGACGATGTGTAGATCATGAAAGGTGGTTTAGCAGTGAAGATTCTCATAGTTGGCATTTTTACCGAGACTTCAAAAATAAATATTGCAAGGCATTTTCCGAAAGACTGGGACATTGTAATTGTTCCGCCCGGGAAAGAAATGCTGCACCATATTGAAGATTGCCATGTAATCATACCTGAACATATTAAAGTGGACAGTAGCCTGCTTGCTTCTGCAAAAAATTTAAAATTGGTACAGACGGGGGCAGGATTTGATAACGTAGATATCGATGCCTGCACGCAGCTCGGTATTTGGGTGGCCAATGCTGCAGGAGTGAATGCACAGGCAGTAGCTGAGCACGTAATGGCACTGATATTGTCTTATTATAAAAACATTCCGTTTCTTGATTCTTTCATGAAAAACAAGATGGATGAGAATCAATTGGACTATACAGGAAGTGAATTAAAGGGCAAAACGATTGGAATTATCGGTCTGGGAGCCGTCGGGAAAAAAGTAGCTGAATTTTGCAGGGCTTTTGATATGAATGTGGTGGCTTATACTAGAAATACCGTTGTACAGTCTGACGGTTTTGTGCAAATGACGGATTTCGATAATCTTGTAAGCACATCGGACATAGTAAGTGTACATATATCTCTGAATCAGCAAACTAAACAGCTGATCAACAAATCGGTATTTAAGAAAATGAAGAATACAGCACTCTTTATCAATACAGCCCGCGGCGGGATTGTCAATGAAAGAGACTTGATAGATGCATTAAAAAACAGGGGAATTTCAGGCGCATGCCTGGACGTGTTTGAATCTGAACCACTTGAAATTGGCAGTGAACTTCGGAAGCTAAGTAATGTAATACTTACTCCCCATACGGCAGGCATGCCTGCCGGGTTCAAATTCCATAAAAAAGATATGATTTCTTTGTGAATAATATAAAACATGTAGAGAATGGTGAAGAGCCTGAAAGCAAGCTCAATCAGTTATTATAGGTTTGTTACAATAAAAATAAAAGACAATGCCTTCGAGTAGGAGCTCAATTCTTCTCGCCTTTTCTAAGTGAACATGTAATATGAAAAAAATTGTTAGAATATAAATGTGGCGGAATTCCATTGTCAGTACTAAGGAGGGAAAATAATGCGATGTATATTAGTTATTACAGCTTTTTTGATTGTTGTGTGCTCTACTAATGTGACGGCAAGTGGTCTTATTGGGATGGATGAGAAACCTACCTGTCATCCGTTGGGTGGTAAAATTGAAGCCGGTATGGTTTATGATCCAATCCAATTCAGAGAGCCTGATGGCGCAATCATTCAGTTTCAGGAGGATAACGAAAACAAAGTCTTTACGATTTGGCATAATGGAAAAGTTATAAAGCAGTATTATGGTTTACATGTACCACTAGTCAAGCAAATTAAACATAACGATACAGGTCGGAATTTTTATATTTTGTATCATACGTTGAATGTATCGACGAAGAAAAATGCACATATAATTATTGGCTATGACCAAGCACAGGAAAAATATGTTGAATATATGAATACGCTGGATTATTTTAAACCAAGCCAGAGATATGATGAAGTCAAGTGTTATATTGGTTCACCTGATCGGTTCATCATATATGCCCATCGATTATATGGTGGACATATCGAGGGATATCAGTTGACATGGGATGAGAAAGTAAATGATTTTAGAAAAGAACCTTTTGAAATTGATGAGCACAAAACGATACAGGCGGCTTTAGATAATACCCAATTGACGACAGAATCTTTAAATCAAGTAGGATTTTTTTGAAATAAGAATAGGGAAGGTTCGTTAGACTAATTTCGATCTAAATGCCTGTCTATAGTCATTTTTGAAGAAGGAGTACAAATCGTATGATCGTTCAACCAACTGTAAATGATTATGAAGCGCTGATTCATATTTGGGAAAGCTCGGTTCGGGCGACGCATGACTTTCTAAAGGAAGAAGACCTTCAATTTTATAAGCCATTAATTTTGAATGAATATTTCTACCAAGTGAAGTTGTTCTGTCACAAAAATAGTAACTGTGAAATTACTGGATTTATGGGCATAGCGGAGGATAAACTCGAAATGCTGTTTATTCATCCTGTATCGCGTGGCAATGGTATAGGTAAAGCGTTGCTTAATTATGCGATAGAGCAAGAAAAAGTGAAACTAGTAGATGTGAATGAGCAGAATGCGCAGGCTGTTGAATTTTATAAGCACATGGGCTTTAGCGTCGTAAATCGTTCTGAATTTGATGGTGCAGGAAAGCATTATTCTATATTGCACATGGAGCTAAAATCCTAACGAACTAAAATTTAAATGGTAAACAGTCAAACAGAACAGTCGATTTGTAATTTAGGGAACGTTGTTAGAGCGTTTTTCAAACAAATTTATTTATAAAAGAGGGAATAGATGATGAACATCAATGGAATAGCAACACAATATCAAAACTACGCTGGGGTTGGAACCTCTAAAACAAAGAGCAGTCCCGGTGAAAATAAGACTGATACATTCCAAAATGCGATTGTGAATTGGAAAAATCAAATCAAGGAAAAGCTTGCGAAAGAGCAGGAAAACGATGCTAACAGTAACATTATGATGTCAGAAAAGAAATGGCGTGATCTAATGAAAAAAGTGGACAATGTGATTGATAACATAGAAGACAGTAATAATGCACAGGAGAAAGAAGAGAAAAAATTAATGAATTCTAAATAAATGCACTTTTGGTGTACATAATGCCGAAATGGATAAATGTCGTTATATTTAAATATGAATTGAATATGAACACGAAAGAAAAAACTCTTGCCGTAATCTATAGGAATATGGCAGGAGTTTTTAGTTTTTATGCGACCATGTAAGTTTATTTACTAGAAAGATGTTCCCTAACAAACTACTTTTTATTATGAATAGCAATATATTTTTATTGATAATCGATAAAAATATATTGCTATTCATTTAAAGATAACTTATAATAAGGAAAAAGTAGGAGGGGTTTTAGTTGGCGATGATTAGAAATGAAAAACTTGCGGCAGTTGTGAAATACATACTTGAATTTATATTGGTAGGGGTATCAGTACTGGTACTTGGTTTACCTATCATATTGAAAATTTGCTTTGATAATTATAGCTGGACAGTAGGAGAAAGTTATTGGTTTTTATTAGTATTTTTATGGATTACCGGGGTGCTCTATTTTGGAGTTGTTTATGAATTAAGAAAAATGGTCGTACGCTTAATTCACCGAGAGCCTTTTATGAGTGAAAATGTAGATAGTTTAAAAAGGATAGCAGTATTGGCTTTGAGTATTTCAGCAATGTACGTTATCAAAATTGTATTTTATATTTCTTTCTTAACCGTTATCGTGACAATGATGGCAGTATTAATCGGTTTATTCGCATTAATTTTAGCCGAAGTATTTAGGCAAGCGATCGAAGTTAAAGAAGAAAATGATCTTACAATATAGGCAGGGAGAAAATAAATGGCGATAATAGTAAATCTTGATGTTATGATGGCAAAACGAAAAATTGGTTTATCAGAGCTTTCTGCTAAAGTAGATATTACTTTAGCCAATCTATCAATTTTAAAAAATAATAAAGCAAAAGCAATGCGTTTTTCAACACTAGAATCGATTTGCAAGGCCTTAAATTGTCAGCCTGGTGATATCTTGGAATATGTGGATGATGAAGAATGACGCAATAGATAAGGGAGGGAAATACATGGTTGAGCCTGTTGAACTAGAAAGCGAGAAAAACGACAATCCTCAGGAGCAGAAGGATAGTTTTATATTCTTTGGCTCAATTTTCATAGCGATTCTATACGATTTTTTGTTTATTGATAAAATCGCGGGTGTCTCTTATCCATTGTTCATTCTTGGTGTGTATGGATTGCTCTATAAAAAAGTTAAAGAATCCCTCGCAAAAAAATATTGTTTTGAAAATCTTTTAATGCTAGTGATCGGGTTATTAGCTTTAACCTATTTATTTTTCTCAAATCAAGTATTAAGAAGTATAAATTCAATCCTGATACCATTTTTGTTTGTGTCTCATAGTTTATTGCTGACAGAAACGAGCCGATATGAATGGTCACGAATCGGATTTATAAAAGATGTCATGAAAGGAATGTTCGTTTGGCCATTTGAGAAGATCGTTAAACCGTTTCACGTAATGCAAGAGTTGCTCATAAAAGATAATGGCCGGATGAAAGACTCTGTGACTAAGAAAGTAATTACCGGTATCATTCTTTCACTTCCAGTTCTTGTTCTGGTTATCGCATTATTATCATCTGCTGATTTAGTGTTCGGCAATATGATGCAGCAAATTTTTAGAAATATTGAATTTGGGGATATCATACTACATACTCTGCTGATCGGATTTATTACGATAACGACCTTTAGTTTCTTTTGGTCTGCTACTTACAGTAATAGAAAGAAGGTTCCATATATAAATATAGAACCTAAGCTTGATGTAATCAGTATTCTTACGGTATTAAGTTTGCTTAATATTGTATATGGTGCATTCTCTTATATTCAATTTGCATATTTATTTGGTAGCATTTTTAATCAGTTGCCCGATGGATTTACTTATGCCGAATATGCTAGAAAAGGTTTTTTCGAATTGATCGTTGTTGTAATTGTTAATGTTGCTATTGTACTTGTCAGTCTGAAGTATACAAAATTGGCAGGTGGTCGGACAGTCCAAGCATTTAAAATATTGAACTGCGGGTTGATCATGAGTACCTTTATTATGCTGTTTTCATCATTTTTTAGAATGTATTTGTATGAGGAGATATATGGTTATACCTATCTCAGAGTATTCACGCATGAATTTATGTTAATGTTGTTTTTTATATTAGGCGTTACTTTATATAAAGTATGGTCAGATAAATTAAATATAGCAAAATGGTACATTGTGATTAGTTTAATTTCTTATGTGCTAATCAACTATATCAATGTTGATGTATTTATTGCGCAAAAGAATATGGAAAGATACTATAAAACAGGAACTATAGATGTCTCTTATTTAAGTGAAATGTCTCATGATACAACGGTTTATATCAAAGAACTTACGAATTCACCTAATCCACAGATTTCAGCAGAAGCACAAGAATACATAGATATGAGGAAGAATTTATTAGCATCCGAAAAAAATTGGCAATCCTATAATTTATCTAAACAACGAGCGTTCAGTATATTAAATCAGTAATTTTCTGAGACTGCAAAATTATAGAGAATAGGAGAATTCAAAAGTATGATGCGACAGAAATTGTATTATTTGTTGTTGATAAGTGTGGTTATTATATTAGGATTACTTTCTAGAGCAACCTTTATTGATTTACCTAAAGGCATAGGCGATATTCTGTGGGGATTGATGATATTTTTGATTATGGGATTTATCTTTAGAGATAAATCTACAGTAAATATTATGGTATTTTCCATCATATTCTCTATCGGGATTGAAGTAGCTAAGTTATATCATGCTCCTTGGATTGATGCATTTCGTTATACAAGGATGGGCGGATTGATTTTAGGATATGTTTTTTCATGGACTAATATCTTGTGCTATATGATGGGGAGTGGTATAGGGGGTGTCGGAGAAAAGATTAAATTATAAAGTAAGGTAATCAGAGAAGATGGGTTTTCTATGCAATTTTCCAAAACTTATTTATGAAGTTAGAATCGACGGACTGATAGATTGAAGGAAACCATGTCATTGGTAATGTCGAAAACAAAGAACTCTTGCCAAATTTTTATTGATTTGGAAGGAGTTCTTTGTTTTTGGGAGAAGTTTTTAAGCATAATATATACTCCTTACTTTGGGCGTGAATCAATAGAACTGTTCCTGCGAGTCTCTACGAGCCAATTTCTTAATGATGAGAGTGGTATGAGTTTTGCTGTGTTAGCAGAAAATGATTTTGAGGATATTGTGAATTGGATAAAAAGGAGCTAAAAGATGCACTTCACAAAAGTATGGCAATAGAAGAGATTAAAAGAATTAGTTGATAATTTGCAAATATTACTACTGGTTTTGAGAGAGGTGAAGATTAATTGGAAATAAATGATGTAAAAACTGTTATCCAAGATTTTTTTCAAGAGAACACAGTTACCATTATTGGCTCTGGTTTATCAGTAGCTGAAGGGATACCTGGGATGGGATCTTTATCAGTGGAATTACTCGATAAGCTGCCTTGTAAAATCAATGAAAAAGCTGACGTGGACAACTGGAAAGCTATATCAGACAGATTAAAAGTGGGAGAAGGTCTTGAAGAAGCACTTCACAGTGAAAAACCAACAAGTATTGTTGAAGAAAAAATAAGAGAAACTACGGCAGAATTTATACGCACTGCTGAAAAGAAGGCTTTGAATAGTGTTTTGTCGGGGAGTAAACGTTTTAGGCTTTCAGACTATTTGCAAAGATTTAATATAAGGAACAATGGATTAACCGTTATAACCACAAATTACGATAGACTTGTTGAATATAGCTGTGAAATGAATGGGATCAGAGTAGATACATTATTTGTTGGAAAATTTATTTGTCAGTTCTCTCCAGACGAAAGTAAATATTCTTTTTGTAAAAATATTTATAAATTAAGAGGGCAAAGTCGAGTCGAATATTCACCCAAAGTAAAGGTTTTAAAGCCGCATGGATGTTTAAGTTGGTATCAAATCAATGGCTGTGCATATTCAGTTCCTCATTTAGAAAAAGACAACTGTTTAATCATAACTCCGGGGATCAATAAATATAGAGAAGGATATAATGAGCCATTTGATACACATCGTGCACGAGCCAACGCAGCAATAGACAGTGCTTTGAGGTACATAATTATCGGATATGGATTTGGAGATGATCATCTGGAAACTCATTTACTTCGCCAATTAAATTCAAATAAACCTGCATTAATCCTTACTCATTCATTATCTGATAAAGCAATAAAAGTTGTAAAGGGGTGTAAAAATGTTATAGCTGTTTGTAATCGAGATAATGGATCTTTAGTTATGAATAAAGATGGTGAAATATTTTTTCCTAGTATAAATTTATGGGATATTAGAGAAATGATTAAGGAGGTCTTTTGATGAGTAGTCAAATATCATTCACTGAAAATGAATTATTGGGTAGCGTTACTTATGTTGATACAGCACAAATTATCGTTGAAATAGAAAACTCTAATATTATGAGTCAGATTAGTGTGGGTAATTTGGTTGCAATTGAAACAGGTAAAAGGCATCAGTTGCTCATTTCATTAATTGACAAGGTAACAAGAAAGTATATCGAAGATTTTGAAGATGAAAATGCAGAAGAAACTGATATTATGATTTCTTCTGCAGATTATGTTAAAGTTAATATAATCGGAACCTACCATATGGTATTAGGGGAACAAAAAAATATTTTTAAAAGAGGCGTAGATTTATTTCCGCAAATCGAAAGTAAGTGCTATTGCATCTCAGGAGCCAATTTGCAAAGTTTTATGAATTTGCTCAGTGATTCAATTCAATCTGACAAGCAATTAAAACTGGGTACCTTTATGATGGATAATAATGCAAGAGCGGTACTTGATGGTAATAAGTTTTTTCAAAGACATGCTGCAATTTTAGGGAGTACGGGATCAGGAAAAAGTTGGTGTGTAGCTAATATCTTGGAAAAGGCTAGTGAGTTAAAATATGCCAATATCATTGTGCTTGATATGCATGGAGAATATGGCTCTTTGACTGAAGGCAAAGATAAAATAGCGGAATCTTATAAAATTGCTGGGCCGGGTGATTTGGAGAAAAATCAAAAGAATATATTATTTTTACCCTACTGGTTATTAAACAGAGAAGAGATGCTGTCAATGATACTTGATCGGAGCGATTCTAATGCTCCCAATCAAGCTTCTCGTTTTACTTTGCATATTCGTGATTTAAAACTAGAAACTCTGAATGAAGAAAATAAGCAAGATATAGCCAAGACATTTACGGTTGATTCTCCAATTCCTTTCAATATGAAATCACTTATAGATAAATTACAAGATGATGATACTCGAAAAGGAGTTGGAAAAAATAATGCTCCAGTAAAAGGTGAGTGGGAAGGCAAATTAACACGATTTATTTCTCGATTGGAAACTAAGATAGCAGACAAGACATATGGTTTTATGTTCCAACCATACGTTGATACGAAAAGCTATAATTGGCTTGCCGAAATGTTATGTAACCTTTTAGGATATAATGATTCTCAAAAAGGAATTAAAATAGTTGATTTTTCAGAAGTTCCATCAGATGTTCTACCGGTTGTAACTGGGACTTTAGCAAGATTATTATATGATGTCCAATTTTGGATGGAGGCAGATAAAAGGACACCATTTACTCTTGTTTGTGATGAAGCACATCTATATTTGCCAACTAAAGATGAAGCTGATTCAGTACAAAAGCAAGCATTATATAATTTTGAGCGTATTGCAAAAGAAGGGAGAAAGTATGGGGTTTCTCTATTACCTGTAAGTCAACGTCCATCAGATGTTAGTAAGACAATTTTGAGTCAGTGTAGTAATTTTGTTGTTCTTCGCCTAACAAATGAGAGGGATAAAGGTGTAATAAAGAATCTATTGCCGGATTCTTTGAAAAGCACAATTGATTTTTTGCCGTTATTGGACGTGGGGGAAGCTTTAATAGTAGGGGATGCAATTCTTCTCCCGAGCAAGATTTTACTCGATAAACCTGAAATAAGTCATAGACCAGTAAGTGCTACAAAAGACTTTTGGGATGATTGGGATAAACTTAAACCAGATAATAATGCTGTACAACAAGCAGTTGAGTTTTTGCGTAAGCAAAGCAGAATATAGAACAATTGAGATACATTTTGAGGAATATGATATGAGAGATATTAACGGCGATAATAATGGTCAATTTATGATAAGGGCACTACGGTTGTTCTGAATCATAGTGGAGAATATTATAAGTAATATAACTGTAAAAAATACCGTAAAAAGGATAGGAGAAACAATGGCAGACTGGACGATGGTTCTGCTTGTCTCAAATAAGAGTATTGAAAGATATATTATTAAACAAATAGAGCATGCGCAAAATTCAAGTTGTTCCTGAATTTTGTGCATGCTCTATTTGTTTATTTTGGGTTTATCTGTTCTACCAACCAGATAATCAAGTGAAACATTAAAATAGTCTGCAAGACCAATAAGCGTGTTAACAGAAGGTAGATTCATCCCTTTTTCAAACTGTGTGATACTGCCTTTGCTTTTTAAACCTAAGGCATCGGCTAGCTTTTGAGTTGAGATTTCTTTTGTTTCACGGAGTAACTTTAATCTAGTCGAAAAAATATTTTTATCATCCATAATAAAACCTCTTGACGGTTAGCATAGCTAACCAGTATAATAGAAATGTAGGTTAGTAATACTAACCGAGCGTAAACGGTTTAATATTTCTAAAATATTAAAAACCAAAAATAAAACAGAGTAGACCAAACTATTATTAGTCAGTAAAGTAATAGTCTATTAAGCTTAATTATACCCGAAATTGGATATAGTTCCTAGTAAAATCAAGAAAATGATAAAATTTAAGCTTCTATTATCTATACCCGTACATGAAAAACTCTAGTAATTCATAACCAAATAACAATTGGAGGGATATTTACTGTGGTAAAGAGTGTGTTTGATTTGCTGGCTTCTACGATGGAACATGAAAATTTGGTTGACTTGCATTTGGAGAAATGCTCTAGTGAATATTATTATGCGAATAATAAAGTCCTTGAGTATGAAAGTAAACTTAAAGGAGCGTTGCCTTTGGATTTGCAGGAAATTTTGGTAAAGCTTGATGATGAATATAATTGTATGATGATAAGTGCAATGGACGTGCATTATCGGCAGGGATTTTCCGATGCGGTTCGATTGATTATGCAAACTTTGACTTGGGTGCCGACACGGGGCTGAATATAAAATATGAATCATATCAATAAGAAAACCGTAACATATACATTTCTCTATATGTTACGGTTTTCTTATTGTTCCGATGCTATAATGCTGATAGACGTACGAAACGGAAGCAGTTGTTAATCTGTCCCTATGGGGTGATATGTTGGAGCAGGTAATACTTGTATGTTTATCTTAAAAGAGACAAAAAAATAACCGCTATCCTCGCCTAAAAGTGCTAGCAGTTATTTTCCTATAAATATAGCCTAAAGCCTTTGTCAGACGACCGTTTCCAGTACGTCTATTTATAGTCCTATCTTATAACAGGCAAAGTATACTGTCAAGAAGATTTAGTCTTTAGAAAAGCATACGAGTAAGTAGTATTATGTTATATTTTCATGTTAATAGAATTCACGTGGTTAGCTGATAAATGGAAAGTTTATCAGCTTTTCTTTTTAAAAAATTTTAAATATATTATAAATTTTTTCTAATTGATTTCTGAATTATATTCCACGATTATCTTTCTAAAAACTTGGCAAGCTATGATTAGAAAGATAAAAAGGAGGTGCATTCATTGGATCATAAAAAAATTTATAAGCAATGGAATGGGAAGAATATTGATGGAGAAGTTGAATTAAATAATAATTTTCTTTTAAATACAGTAAATGACAATGATACCTCCGAAATGAAGTATGTAGTAGGTGTTGATACATTTTCCGCTGATGAGCTGCAACAGGATGTTGAATATTGAAAATGAAGCACTAATTCTTTATTAGTATTTGCAATACAGTAATAAAAAAACAAACAAATTTTTATATTCCTAAAAAATAGTATGAGTTTAGGAAAGGTTTAAACGGCCCGGTTGGGTCGCTTTTTTTGCGGGATAAAGTAAGTTTAAGGAGATCGAGCGCATTTATTAGATAGGGTTTTTCTGCTATATTGTACTTTATGCTTGTAGTTTTAAAAAGATAAGGTGGAGTTTGTCAGATGGATCTTAATGTTACCTTTATCGGTACGGTATTTATGGACTGCAAGGGGAGTGCTGAGAGCGGTTATAATCCGGTTGGCGCAATGTCGGCAATTTATTAGCGCAAAGCTGGCGGTAATGACAAAATAAAGAAAATAATGTTAGAATATATAGACGAACAGAAGCGGCAATTTGTATATTGAACATTTATAAAATAAGTTAAAAGTGGTGAATTAAGTGAATAAAAGGGTAATAGTTTTTTTGATGTTGTTTCTATGCGGTGCAAATAAAATGGTTTGGGCGGGAGAATATCTTGATAAAGGTTGTGAGTATCTACAGATAACACATCAGTATATGGAAGCTGAAAAATATCTGACTATGGCTATAGAAAAAGGGGATTGTGTTCAGGATGCGCTTTTATATAGGGCGGTAAATTATAGAGTGAATCTGAAAAATTATGAAGCTGCAATTGATGATTATACAAATTATCTAGAAAATTGGGCTGGTGTGAACAGTTCTATTGCTTTGGTAGGCAGAGGCAATTGTTATTATCAACTTGCAGATTATAATAGCGCTATTGCTGACTATAGTATGGTGATAAATACAAAAAAATATGACCCCAATAATATGTGGAGATTATACTTTAAACGTGCCCAGGCTTACAATAAAATTGGCAATAAAGATAAGGCTTTAGAGGATTGCAATGCGGCAATATCACTTGTAGAATCTGGAAAGTCCTACCCCAATAAGAGGGGCGAAGACTTAAGCTTGTATGCTTTTAAATCAATGCTTTCTAAGGGGAATCGTGAAGAGGAGAATCAAGCTGGTATCATTGATATTCAAGATGGATATACAAAAGCTAGGGTAGGAACGAGTGCTCCATATTTATTTTTAATAAATCTGAAAGGAAAAGAGGTAAGTATCTCATTCAATAAACCCACAGTATTGCTTTATATAAATCATTATCAAAGTAAAATTGATCTTAATCAATATAATGATTTATATAAAAAATGGAAAGGTAAAGCAAATTTCTACATTGTTATGAATAGTAGAAGTGAAGATATAAATAAAATTTTTGGTTTGGCGAATCTTTCGATTCCAGTTTTATTAGAAACAAAAAATGAGTATAGCAAAAAATACAATCAAGTCAGCCCGTCCTTGGTTATTATAGATGAAAAAGGTATCATTAACTATAATAGCTCTGCTTTTATAGTTGTTAAAGAACTTGATAGTTACATAGAAAAACTTGTTTATGAAAAAAATGAAAAGAGTCCACAGTTTTCGTCAGTTATTATAGATGAATTTAGCAAAAACGTGGTGCCTGAAATTCTTATGGATGGGCAGCAAGCTGGGGAAGAAAATTTTAAAACTGTTGATGATAAAGATTTCACTCTAAAGTTTGAAGGCCAGCCAACAGTTCTGCTTGTTTGGTTAGGAATATCTCAGCGTAAAGATATTCAGCAAAAAATGGATATAATGCAATCTGCATATGAGAATAGTCAAGGTAAAGTTCGCTTCATTAGTGCTGCAGGAGCAGTCGACCAAAAATTAATTAGCTATATGACAGATGGATGGAATTACTCTATTCCTGTATTACAATTTAAGGGGAAGCAATATTTGAGGTATGCTAGGGGATTTCCATGTTTTGTATTTATTGATAAGTATGGAAAAAGATTGCGGTACAATATAAAGTCTGATGAAGATTTGTTGCAAGTTACAAAAATATTATGTGATAGTGTATAGACTGAGTGACGGATTTTTTGTCTAAAATAAGGGTAAGAAAGATGAATTATTAATCAAAATAGAGCATGTACAAAATTCAAGAACAACTTGAATTGTACATGCTCTATTTGCTTATTTCTGGTTTGTCCGATCTACCAAAAAGATTTAAGCAAGGCATCAAAGTAATCTGCAAGAGCAATAAAAGTATTTTTTCATATTAAATGAAATTCAAGTAGTTAGTCGATAAATAGAAAGTTTATCGACTCTTTGTTTTACCAAAATTTACAGTATAATATGAGAGTGAATATATAGGAAATAAGTAGGATATTCAAAAGAATTGGTTGGGATGGTACGTCCAGCTTAGATACTGCTGATAAAAATGGTACCTCATTTGCCAATGTGAAAGATTTTAAAAATTTTATAATATCAAATCTAAAAAATAATACTCCAATAATGACAGAAAATATCGATTGGGGCGGACATTGGAGAGTAATCATTGGTTATGATACCATGGGAACCGATACAACGGCTGATGATATTTTGATCTTAGCAGATTCCTATGATACATCAGATCATTACCAAGATGGGTATAATGTGAATTCAGTGGAAAGATTTTATTATATGTGGTTTGATGCTCATATGCTCCCTAAAGGTCAGCAAAACCACATGCGGTTTAAAATAGAAATTATAGTATATATTGAAGAAACCCACAACTTATGCCAGTGTCTTAAATTCGTTCTAGTGTAATCGTTATTCGTGTAAAAATTTTAAAAAATCCACCGGCTAAGTCGGTGAATTTTTTTGATATTCTTTCAGTTTTTTATTTTGGGGATTAACCAGTAAGATAAAACTCCCAGCATAGCAAAGATATAATAAATGATGGAAAAGGGAATATTCAAGTCGATTAGTCGTCCGGCTAGCGCAGGGCCGAAGGCTCCGCCCAGAAGATAAAATAGTGTAAAAATACCCATGCCTATACCAAGCTCTGCTACAGACAGCGTTGTTGACACTAAATTTCCACTGGCGGTCAACAGGCCGTTAAGCGCAAGCATAAAAATAATGACTACAAGGGCATCGACCCATGGTGGCAGGCTGGCAAACAGACCTAGAAGAATAAATCCGCTGATAAGGGAGTAATGAGAAATTTTAAGAATACATGAACTCCCATAATGATCGGTCCAGCGGCCAATAGAAGATCCGAGCATCGCAGCAACAGCAGCACCTGGCAATATAAGTATGCCAATTGTACTCGACGGCAAGTGGAAGGTGTGCTTCATTACGAACGGTAGTAGAAAGAATAATCCAGTGTTACATACAAAAGTAAGAAAGCCTATCCACAAGATACGCAGGAAAGGAGCATTTCTTAGGAATGATACTTGAATAAAAGGCTGGGGTACTTTTTGGATATGAATGTAAAATCCTGCAATAAGTGCAGCGCCGATAAAAAGGTATAACCAATGCATCGTTACGCCTAAGAGTATGCAAGCTAATCCTGCCGAGAACAGAACGGCTCCGAAAATATCGAAGGTCCCTCGGGTGTGCTCTAGGTCCGGAACATACTTGAGTATAAGAGGGACAAGCAAAAAGCTCGAACCCGATACCAAAAACAAGGCATGCCAGCCGGCGTATTGCTCGATAAATCCGCCAAACACAGGTCCGAAACCGGATGCAAAAGCAATGGAGGCGGAAAGCGCGCCAAGCACTTGCCCTCTGTTTTCTGAACCAAAATATACGGTTGCAAGTGTATAGGAGAGAGGGGAAATAGCTGATGCGCCTGCTGCCTGTAACAGTCTGCCACCGATTACCTGCCAGTAGGAAGGGGCAAAAAAGCCAACAATAGAGCCAATGGCAAAAAGAAATAATCCAATGACATATAAATGCCGAATAGAATACGACTCTGTTAATTTTCCATAGGTTCCGGCTCCAATTGCCATCAAAATACTATAGCCGACCATTACCCAGCTCACCTGCGAAGAAGTGAGTGTGAAGGACGCGGCAATGGAGGGGATAGCCAAATTGAACATTGTTATATTCATATTTCCAAATAAGAAAAGCAAGCAAAGTATGCCAATTAGTTTGCGGTCACTTCTGGTTAAAGAGTTAGATATCCTGTCCATAAAAATGATTTACCTTAGAAGAATTCGGGGAATGTACGCAAGTTTTCTGCTTGCGATTTATCATGACCGAAGAAAATGATGGAAGGCTGGACATCCTGAACTATTTCATGCAGATGTTGATTAGATTTTGAAGCTTGAGCAGAATCAAATGCCAAAAACGGTATATTATGTTCAAAGATATTTTTGTTGTAGGCTGCATCAATTGTCAGTAATATGGGTCCAGACTGTGGGGTTGTTACAAGCACAGATTGATGCCCTGGAGAGTGTCCCGGTGTAAATAGAATTTTAATTCCGGGTGCAATCTCATGGTCGCCTGCAATGATTTGGTATTTTAAATCAGGAGTCCTGCACTCAGGCGGTGCGTAATCTGCATTTTTCATGACGGCATCATACTCCGCACGCTGAATCATAATTGGCGTATTGCGAAAATGGCCGTTTCCGCCTGCATGATCTAGGTGTAAATGAGAGCTGATAACTGCCTGTATATCATCAGGCTGGTAACCAACGTGTTTTAGAATATTTACAATTCTATCTTTTTCCCGCATATTGGGAACACAGCGTCCTTCTCTGCGAGTACCTTTGTAATAATCAGGATTATTGACAAAGCTATCGGGCATTCCGGTATCAATTAACAAGGGACCATCACTTGTTTCTATCAGGAAAGACCACACCGGCATTTCTAATAATTTGCCGGATTCAAGTTTTTGATTGACTAAGGATTGATCAAGATAACAAGAACCAGCAGGTAACAAATACATTTTTTTTACTGTCATGGGTTATCACCCTCCATTATTAGATTATTTATTTTTTAGAAAAAGTTATTTTAAACAAGTTGGTGCAGCTTTTGTTAGCCGCCTTATAAAATCTATGTAGGTTTCACGGAATCTTATGCAGACTACAAATCGGGGTGTCTTGTATGCCAGTTCGTGTTTAATTCATAAACGTATCCGATACCGAGTACGGTCGCCTCGTCGAAAGGCCGGCCGATCAATTGCATATTAACAGGCATCCCGGCGGGAGAAAAGCCACAAGGTATAGATAAGCTAGGCATGCCTGTCAGATTGGTCTGCGCAGTAAAGTTTGTCAACCGGAGCGCGTCCTCGTAATTGTCGGCACGTGGTGCGGTCAGTGGTGTTGCTGGTGTAAGCAGTACATCGACTCCGGATAATGCGTTAAGAAAGTCGTCCACAAATGCTTGACGAGCCCGTTGTGCCTGCAGGTAAGCAGATAACTGGAGTTGCTTGCTGCTATCGAGAAACATCCGCACATCAGAACCATAATCATTCGGACACGTTTCAAACCAATGCTTGTGGACCGCAAACATTTCACCCATCATGATGTCCATGGTTGCACTTTGCATATGCTTAATGAATGGTAGATCGACTTCGACGATGTCTGCGCCAAGCTCACGGAGTTTATGTATCGCCGCTTGCATAATCGTTTCTACATCAGGGCCCAAATTTTCGTAGTAATGTTGTATTGGCAGACCAATACGTATACCATTCAGTTCATTCGGATATATCCGAATCCCGGGAGCAGGGAGATCAGCCGTCTCTTTGTCCTTCGAATCGCGACCAGACATGATATCCAAGCACAAAGAGGCATCCATTACGCTGCGGGTTAAAGGTCCGGCGTGGTCGAGCGACCATGCCATTTCAATGATACCGTAGCGGCTAACCCGGCCATAGGTTGGTTTCATCCCGACAACTCCGCAGCAGGCGGCCGGAATACGGATCGATCCGCCTGTATCTGTTCCTGTGCCCAAATAAGCAAGTCCTGCTGCCACGGCGGCTCCTGAGCCTCCGCTTGATCCTCCAGGAGCCAGGTCAAGGTTCCATGGATTGTGGCAAGGACCAAAGTGTTCACTGCTTGTCGTCATCCCCGCAGCGAACTCGTGCGTCTGAACTTTACCGAGTAGCACAGCTCCGGCTTCTTGTAATTTGACTACGACAGTCGCGTCGTAATCGGGGACGAAATCTTTCAGTATTTTAGAACCAGCTGTTGTCCGGATACCTTTGGTGTAGTAAAGGTCTTTATGTACGATTGGTATACCGTGCAGGGGGCTCTTATATTGTCCCTGCATAATTTCTTTTTCTGCCTGCTTTGCCTGTTTTATCGCAAGATCGACTGTTTGGGTAACGAATGCGTTTAACTTTGGGTTCAGCCGTTTACTGCGTGCCAGTGCGAGCGCAGTAAGTTCAACTGGGGATAATTCGCGTGTCTGGATCATTTTCGCCAAATCATAGATCGTGGCGAAGGAAAACTGAGAATCTAATTCTTTCATTTGTAACTGCCTCCTCGAATCAAATTGCTTTCTCATGAGAAATTTGCTATAATTTTAATCCGGACAATTTGTCCTGCGATAAATTATAGGGGACAAGTTGTCCGGATGTCAATAGATAATTTATAAATTTTTCATTTCAAAGAGGGTGGAATACAATGAATAAAGTTAAAATACAAGAACAAGAATATTCGAAAAATCCTAAGGACGAATTATTGCGACGGCGCATTTTGGAATCAGCTAAAGCACTCTTCATCGAACAAGGTGTTGAAAATATCAACATGCATCAGATTGCGAAAATGGCTGGAGTTGGGCAAGCCAGCTTATATCGCCGGTATAAAGAAAAAGGCGATGTTTGTATGGATATTGTACGCGAAGAGTGCCAACCGTTATTTGATGAAGGAAAAGCATATCTGGTCCAAGCTGCTGATGTCTCTTCTTTGGAGCGTTTCTATCAGGTAATTGTTATATTTGTTGCTTTTTTGGAGAAAAAGTCTCCATGGCTTTGTGCAACTAACCGAGCTACACCTGGATATCGCCCTCTGCAATCACCGTTATTTAATTGGATGCGTGACACATGCAGAAATTTATTGAATGAAGCCATCCAAGAGAAGGAAATAGAAGAGACGGACGTTTTATATACCGTTGAAATCTTACTGTCTGCACTCCAAAACATTGATTTTCATGCACAGGACCAAAACTATGGGACAGAGAGAATTCTACAAGGCTTACGGCGGATTTTCATTGAAGGATTAAAGAAATTAGACTGAGTAGCGGTTCTCTTTGCCTAAAATGAAAGTTAAAAGGGGATGGCAGGAGAGATTCAAATGGTCCACTTAGGCGCTTTTTTTGCAAAATGAAGTCGATTTAAGGACATTGAACGTATTTATCAGATGGTGTTTTTCTGCTATACTGTAGGTTATGCTTGTATTTTTAAAAAGTAAGGTGGAGTTTGTCAGATGGATCTTAATGTTACCGTTATCGGTACGGTATTTATGGACTGCAAGGGGAGTGCTGAGATCGGTTATAATCCGGTTGGGCGCAATGTTGGCAGTATAGAATTTGTTCATGGTGGTGTTGCTCGTAATGTGGCGGAAAATCTTGCGGGTCTTGCTCTGCCGACAACGTTTATTTCCTCGGTCGACGAGACTGGAGTCGGTGAAGAAATCTTGCAGCGTCTTGAAGTGGCGGGGATCAATACCAAATATATCAGTAGTGTAGCATCACGGGGGATGGGCATGTGGCTTGTTGTTCTAGACGAAAAAGGGGATCTGGCAGGCTCCATTTCGCAGATGCCACGGCTCGATGTGCTCGATGAAATCATCACGGCGAACGGTGAGCGCTTTATCGGTGAAGCTTCGCATGTCGTGCTGGAACTCGATTTAAACGAAACGATTACGAGAAAAGCGTTAGCTTTGGCTAAAGAGAATAAAAAGCCGATTTATGGCATTCCGGGCAACCTTGAAGTTATTCGTAAAAACCTCGATATTTTAGCGGATATGGACTGTTTTATCTGCAATGATATCGAGGCTGGACGTTTACTGGACGTAAATTTTTCGAAGATTGACGTTGCGATGGTCGAACGAGAAATTGTCCGTTTCGTCACAGAGACCAAGTTGAAATCCATGGTTATTACACTCGGCAGCAGGGGATCTGTCTACTATGATGCTTCTTCTAAGGCAGTGGGACACCAGGGCGTGTTTCAGGTTAAGATGGTGGATTCTTCCGGCGCCGGTGACGCATTTTTCTCCGGTACGGTCATGGGCTTAATTCGCAAACTGCCTCTAGCTGAAAGCGTAATCTACGGCTCAAAGGTTGCCGCATGGACGATTGAAAGCCGGGAAAGCAATTGCCGCGATCTCAAAGCGCGCATGCAGACGGAGCAAATTTTCAAGAAATTGCGAGCCTGAAACAACGACTAAAATCGGTAAATATGATGAATATAATCATATAGTAAGTAGTCAAATGGACATAGAGTAGCGCAAGGGTTTTCTAATGATATTTGTATGATTATGGAAAACGTGAATAGGAATTCTAATTTATAATAATAAAAAGTGTGTGCCGCATTTTAATGCGACACACACTTTTTATTCGTTTCTTCGGCCTTTTCCAGAAAAATACGTTCCGAAGGATGAAAAATGAGTAGCTTACGTAAAGAAATCCGTTTGTCTGAGCGAAGCGAGTTAAGGATTTTAGTAAGCTGCTCATTTTTCAAGTGTTTTGGAGGATTTAGGACTAGACTTTTTGTTTCTTTTGTGTCAATGACAAAAGAAAAACTTTATTTGTGATTTCGCTTATCTTATAACAGGCAAAGTATACCCTCAAGAAGATTTAGGTTTGGAGATATTTTTGCAGGAAAAAGTACATGTGCGGAAGAAAATTATGAAGTATACATGTTTAGGTATAATGTTGGAAATAGGTTTCGTGTGGTCGTGAAAATAAAAAAGGGAAGAGGGATAGTATGAAAAAAAAGTTACAGAAAATCTTTATTTGTTTAGCTTTAGGGATGAGTTTTTGCACTGTAAATCAAGCATTTGCAAATAGTTTAGAACAGATTAATTCTACAGAAGAAAGTCATGTGATTGCGTATCCTGCTGATTATGACACGCGTTCGGAAGGCGCATCTGCTTATAATGGATTAGGCAATATTAAGCAATCGCTTTATTTTGCTGTGCAAGATTTTTATAATTTGCAGTCAACAGATTCATTAACGATTCTCCCTCATTATAAGACATATCAGCAGACAACAGAAATAACCTGTGGGCCTGCGGCTGCTTTAACAGTTCTTGTTCACTATGGGAATACAAGCTGGACTGAAAAAGAAATAGCGAAAATCATGGATACAAAACCTGCGGTGGGTACAGATACAGCAGGAATGGTTAAGTACTTCAAAAAAATTGGTTGGGATGTTACATCTAGTTTAAACAGCGCGGATGAAAACGGTACCTCATTTGCTAGTGTGAAAGATTTTAAAGAGTTTGTAATCGCAAATCTAAAAAATAATACGCCTATACTGGTAGAAAATATTGATTGGGGCGGACATTGGCGCGTCATTATTGGGTATGATACTATGGGAACCGAAACAACTGCTGATGATGTTTTGATTTTAGCAGATCCGTATGATACATCTGATCATTCTCAAGATGGGTATAATGTAAATTCGGTAGAACGGTTTTATTTTATGTGGTTTGATGCACATATGCTTCCTGAGGGTCAGCAAAATCAGCAATGGATTATAGCAAAACCACAGTCGAATTAACAAGGGATCTGTGATAAAGAAATGCATTGTCGTAAATAAAGGAGGGTTTTATGATGAATAAATTGAGAAATATTCGTAAAGTTGTGACAGGTCAACAAACAGAGGATGGCGCCGGCGTAAAATTGGTGAGAGTAATCGGGCACGATGATACGAAGGACTTTGATCCCTTTCTCATGTTAGATGCTTTTGATTCGTTAGATCCCCAAGACTATATCAAAGGTTTTCCGTGGCATCCGCACCGCGGTATTGAGACAATTACATATCTCATTGAAGGTGAGATTGAGCATGGAGACAGCCTCGGAAATACGGACAAGATTTTAACCGGAGAATGCCAGTGGATGACGGCTGGTTCTGGTATTCTTCATCAGGAGATGCCAAAACCGAGTGAAAGGATGCTTGGAGTTCAGCTCTGGCTGAATCTGCCGGCTAAAGATAAAATGGTGCCGCCCAAATATCATGGAATACGTCAAGCGGACATTCCGGTGATAGATGAAGGAGAGCGACAGATCCATATCCTTGCCGGAGCGTACAATGGAAAACATGGAGCTTTGGAAGGTGACTATCGTAAGCCGTTGCTGCTGGATGTAGAGATAGCACCTGAGGCAGAGTGGTCACTGGATATTGCAGATAATACAACGCTGTTTGTTTATATTTTTCAGGGAGCAGGAACCTTTAGCAACGATAAGTTAATTTCCGCTAAGCATGCTGTGCTATTTGACGAATCGGGTACATTCTCGGTCAAAGCTTCTGATCAAGGGATACGGCTTTTCCTGATGGCAGGAGAACCTTTAAAAGAATCTATTGCCTGGGGTGGCCCAATCGTTATGAATACGCAGGAAGAATTGGAACTTGCATTTCAGGAATTAAGGGAAGACAAATTTATTAAAAAGGCTTAATCATTGGAGTAAACGGATGAAGTATTAATCAAAAGTAATAAAATTTGATTAGACTGTAATCATTGACCATTTTCGTTATGCATGTAAAAATACAGCAAATAGTCATACTCGGTTTGAGTGTGACTATTTGCTGTATAATCGTTTTGTATAGAGTTTGGATATTTAAGGAAAAATACAGATGTAAAATCGAATGTAGTTTGCAAGATCAAATTAAAGGAGTGAAGCGTATGGAGCAAGACTTAAGAAAACTTATAAAAAAGTGCGATGAGGCAATAAAGAATGAGGATTTTGACACTTTGATTAATTACTATACTGATGATGCAATTCTAGTTGTAAAGCCTGGCATGATTGCAAAGGGAAAAGATGAGATAAAAAGAGCATTTATTAAGATTGCAAAATACTTTAATAATAGCATTGTTCCGACGCAAGGAGAGATGGTTATTTTAGAAGCAGGGGATACTGCATTAGTTATTTCACAGACGATACTTAATGCAGATATAAAGGACTCTGAATTTTCAATGGATAGAAGGGCAACCTATGTGTTTAAGAAGCGTTCAAATAATCAATGGCTTTGTGCAATTGATAATTCTTATGGCACAGAATTAATTAATAATTAGCGAATGTGGAATTTATGAACTATGAAGTGTAAAAAATCATAATTATAAAAATAATGATATAATATAGTTATCGGTAACTCAATTTCTATAATCATAAGACAAGCATCAAATCTATTTCTGGAACTATGGAACCCAATTTAGATGAAGCTTGCACGGTGCGGGAAAGGTCGTTTAAACCGTGTTATAAGATCGTAGTCGTTGAAAGAGAAGGGGTTTTGTTCTGCCAAGCATTCAGGAACCAGTTGAGCGGTTGTTGAATAATATTTCTTCTCGAAGACTGAGTGTGTAAGGCTTTTCATCTTTATGCAGATTGAAGGTAACAAGAAGCTGACCAGTTACAGTTTGAAGGAGGTTTGCTAAGTATATGGTGAAAATTAAAGTTGGATTTTTTGGTTTTGGCAAAACGGGTAAAGTTGTTGTCAATGAATTTTTAGGTAATCCTTTATTTGCGTTAAGTTGGGTCGTGCGGAACGGGAATGGGGATCGTCATAAATATGCTAGTCGGATGTTGGGACATGAATTTGATGCAGGAAAAATTTTTTCCGGGGATGATATAAAGGATGGTTTTTTCTTAGACAATCCAGTCGATATTATTGTTGATTTTTCTGATTCTTCAGGTGTTCGTTTATACGAAAAGGCAGCAAAAACAGGAATCCCTGTTATATCTGCGATTTCGAAATATGAACAGGAAGATTTAGAACGATTAGAATCACTGGCTGAGTTTACCGCAGTACTGTATTCTCCGAATATTACTTTGGGGATTAATGTTCTTATGGTCGCGGCTCAGATTTTACAGAAAATAACGCCTCATGCAGATATCGAGGTTGTCGAAGAACATTTTAAAGGAAAAACGGAAATATCGGGTACAGCTCAAAAAATAGCAAAAGTCTTAGATCTCGAAGCAGAGCACATAAACTCAATTCGGGTCGGGGGAATTATAGGCCACCATGAAATCATTTTCGGATTACCGAATCAGGTGATACGCTTATCACATCAAAGTACGAACAGGGCGGCTTTTGGACAGGGTGCTATTTTTGCAGCAAATTTTCTTATCGATAAATCGGCGGGCATGTATACCATGGAAACAATAATTGCGGAAATGTTTAGACAAAACATTCCGGTATATTAATTTAAACTGCGTGTTTTAAAAATGGCTATTGTGCATGCCGTATTTCTTTAAGCTTGGTTTGTATGCTCTGCCGATGCAATAATTTATGTAGTAGTTCAGCTAATTATGCAAACTTTAACATGGAGACTGACGCGGTGTTAAATTAAAATGTTAGACTGGGGGAAGCTCTCTTTCGCTTAGTCTGTAATTAGAAGAGCGTAACATATAAATTCATATGTTACGCTTTATATTTTTCACCTATAATTTTGATTTTGTAATACGATTGTTTGATATATGAAATGAAAGTAGCTGCCAATTATCTCTATGGGGAGGGCTGATGAAATAGTGTTGTCCCTTTGTAGCTGACTTTTCAACGAGTTAATTGATCTGTAGCGAACTTGATAAATCGTTTAACTGCCGGAGTTGCATTTTCTAATGATGGAAGTGCAATGCCTAATGTAATCTTCTGTGGAGGAATCAGCGGTAATTTTACAACATCACATTGCCAATTGCGCGTGATTAGTTCATTCATAATACTCATCCCTAATCCTTGTTCAATCATTGCCATAGCAGCAAAATTTTCTAACGTAGAAAATTGAATGCTTGGATTTAAATTGTTATTTTCAAATAATGAGACGACGTCAATATCACGTCCGAGTGCTGGCATGATAAAACGTTCATACTCGCAATTTTGAAGCGGGTATGCCGATTCTGCGGCGAGAGGATGTGTTTTCGGCAATACGGCTAGCATTTGATCTTCAGCAAGTGGTAGCCAATCGTAAGGCATTGGGTCTTTGTAACTCAGAAAGGCTACATCGGCAATTTTTTCATCCAGCCATTTCGTCACTTCCTGTCGTATTCCTTCCATCAGTTTGATTTTAATTTGCGGATAATCCTCTTGAAATTTGCGGATAACGCTTGGCAGCCAGTGTGTTGCAATACTAGAGTAGGCAGCGATTGTAATGCTGCCTATTAGAAGACCATTCATTTCTGCTGCAAGCTGATAGATACGATTTTCCTGCAAAAGAAATTCTCGTACAACAGGTAAAAGTTTTTCTCCATTTTCAGTTGGGATCACCCCTTTTTTATTTCGTCGTAACAAAGAAAAACCTAGTTCATTTTCAAAAGCACTGACGAGTTGACTCACACCAGACGGGGTATAATTTAGAACTTCCGCCGCCTTTGAAAAACTTCCGGCCTCTACAGCAGCTAAAAACGCTTTGCATCTCGCACTTTCCATAAGTTTCTCCTTTTAAGTTATACTATGTATAACTTATATAATTCTTAGTTTTACTTTATGATAGGCTTATTTTATACTAAGGTAGTATAAAATACAATTCATTTACTGTAGTGCATAGAAATAGGAAAGACTTTGCTGCTGAATTTGCAAAATTATTTGAATGAATTTTATAGCGAGCGTGAAATACAATTTCAATCTTTTCGCATTGTAAGATTGTAGTCTGTGGAGTCAAAAATTAAAAGATGGATTATAATAGTCGTTTCTAATATCTATAAAGATGAGTGGAAGTAGGCATAATCGGAAGGAATTATTTTTATGAAAGTATTACAAAACACGGAATTTAAGGGATATTTACAAGTTTTTATTGCCGGTGTATTATGGGGCTGCATCGGTCCTTTTATCCAGTTGATGGAGCAACAGGGTTCATCACTGGAATTTACAAGCTTTTTACGTATGGCTTTTTCTTTTCTTATTCTCGCGGTCATTACGATTGCAAAATTTGGCTTTGATTCATTTCGGGTGAGTAGGCGGACTCTTTTATTTTGTGCACTGTTAGGTCTTGTTTGCCATGGAATCTGTAATATAATTTATAGTAAAGCCGTTATCTTAACTGGTGTGACGGTGAGTGCTGTTTTGATGAATAGTGCCCCGGTATTTACAACGGTGGCTTCTTACTTTTTATTCCGTGAAAAAATCACATGGATAAAATTTGCGGCGATGATTGTAAATATTGTCGGGTGTACGTTTGCTGCGACTGGCGGAAAGTTTGATCTTATGCTTTTATCGCTGTTCGGAGTTTTGTGTGGGATAGGATCTGGCTTTTGTTATGGAATGACGGCAATTATCGGAAAATTTGCTGGGGAGAAATGCAATGCCTATGTTATCAGCACGTATAGCTATTTGTTTGCCGCGGTCTTCCTCGTTATTTTTATGAATCCTTTAGAAAATCCCGCTGTTTTGAATAAGAGTGTACTTTGGTTAGGTTTTTTCTATGCTTTGATACCAACAGCGATTGCATATCTTATCTATTATCAAGGGTTGCAAAAAATTACAGAGAGCAGCAAGGTGCCTGTAATCGCGTCCGTTGAAGCCGTTGCTGCGGCAGTACTTGGGGTTGCGATTTTTAAGGAGCAGTTAAATGCAGCGAATATCATCGGTATTTTTCTGGTAATAGGTTCTATCATATTGATGAATTATAGAATTCGTCCGCAAATAAACAATGATATCAAGGCAGATATGTAAATCACAGTCATTTTAATAAAGTGGTGTTGCAAGTCAGTCTCATATTGATTAAACTACAAGTACCTTTTATTGGAATTCGTCCATAGATTGTCGGAGTATGCATTGAAGCTGGAATGGTATTATTTTTTACACATGAACAAAAAGGGGATTATATGGATGAACATAGGAGCTAAAAATAATGCCACCGCTATTGGGTTAATTGCGATCGTGCTTTGGAGCACAATGGTTGGTTTAATTCATAGCATAAGTGAGATGCTTGATCCACTTGGCGGTATTGCGCTGATTTATACATTTGCTTCGGCTCTTCTTCTCGTTACCTTAGGCGTGCCCAAAATAAAAACTTTTTCTCGGAGCTATTTGTTGTTTGGCGGTTTTTTATTTATGGCGTATGAGATATCGTTTGCGCTGGCGATTGGGTATGCAAATACAGGGACGCAGGCAATTGAAGTCAATATTATAAATTATTTGTGGCCTTGCCTTACAATCGTATTCGCTATCATTTTTAACAAGCAGAAATTCACATTTTTGCTTATTCCCGGACTGCTTCTTTCTTTTCTTGGTGTTTGTTGGACCTTGGGAGGCGAGAAAGGCTTAGATTTAAGTGTGATGATGAGCAATATAAAAAGTAACCCGTTTAGCTACGTTTTAGCGTTTGCAGGCGCTTTTATTTGGGCTGGATACTGTACTGTAACAAATAGGTTGTCGGAGGGAAAAAACGAAATTGTAGTGTTCTTTATCCTTATTACTGTTGTTTTATGGGGGAAGTTCTTTATGAGTGGAGTTTCACTTAACCTTAGCATGCATGCAATATTTTATGCATTGATGGCAGGCTGTGCAGTAGGATTTGGGTATGCTGCCTGGAATTTTGGTATTTTATATGGCGATATTACAATACTTGCGAGTGCATCATACTTCACACCGATCGTATCATCGTTATTATCTTCAGTGCTATTGCATGCACCACTTTCTTTTTCTTTTTGGCAAGGTGTGGTGATGGTATGTTTGGGCTCCGTTTTGTGCTGGCAGGCGACGAAAGAGCAGATAGCAAAAGATAAAGTTTGTTCTTCATAATGATTTATCATTTAATTCATAAAGAAGACAAAACTCTAATTTCTTTTAAGATGCAGTTGGGTTTTTTATTTTGAGTTAATTATATTGCTGAAGTATGTTTTTTGATAAAAATGCATAATGAATGCGCCTACATGTCGGATCAGGGAAATTTTTAGCGAAAATCATTGACAATAAAATTTGTCAATGCTATCATAATATCGAAATATGGAAAAGATTATATGAGTTGAAGCAGGTGTCCGAAAGGACTTAATAGGGAAGTCTGATGTAAGGTCAGCGCGGTCCCGCCACTGTAACAGGGAGTGAATCCGTAAAAATGCCACTGGAGCAAAAGCTTTGGGAAGGTGCGGAGAAACGATGAACTGGAGCCAGGAGAACTGCCTGTTTAGCAATCACCGTTAGCATTCATGTATGGATGCTTGTACCTGCGAGCGATGGGGAGGAGATTTGATACCATCTAGATTTGTTTTGGTGGAGTAGATTTTCTTCGGCTTGTTTTATAAGCCGATTTTTTATTTATTTGCTGAAAAATTTTTATATGAGTGTGCAAAATCTGCCTGCGCTTTGCAGGCAGATTTTTTTCGTATCGAAGAAAAGTTAGATAAAGATTGGTGTGGAGATATTGTGCTCTTTGTTTATATGAATGAAGGGACAAATCAAGGAGGAAAAATGAGAAAATTAACAAAAAAAGCTACTTGGGGAGTCCTTTCAGGATTTATTTTTATGGCAAACGGAGTGAATTTACCAGTTGGTTTGGCTGCGGAGGCAGTTGTACAAGAAGAAAGTTCAACAGAGGAAAACAAGGCAATGCCGGAGTATGATTTTGATGAAATTGTTGTAACGGGAGAAAGGGAAACTTATGCAGGAGGCTTTCTTGCTAAAACTGGTTCAGTGGGATTCCTTGGCGAAAAAGATGTCATGGATACACCGTTTACGGTTGCCTTTTTATCAGAAAAGACCATCGAAACTTTTGGCGATCCAACCCAGCCTTTAGATAGTGTATTGGCTAATACACCATCGATTCGGCAGTCGGGTAGTGTGCTGCATAATGATTTCACATTTCGTGGATTTCGAGCGAATGGAACAAGCACCTACGTCAATGGCGTTCCCGGTATTTGGACACAGTTTAATGCACCGACGCATGTAGCTGAAAAAGTTGAAATTGTTTCTGGCCCCAACAGTGGAATTAGCGGCACTGGCACGCAATATGAATCGGATACGGCTGGCGGACTTGTTAATTTTGTTACGAAAAAAGCTGGTGATGAACCGCTCAATCGTTATACACAAACTTTCTCTGGAAAAGGTCTCTTCGGTGAATATTATGATTTTGGCCGCAGGTTCGGAAAAGATAAAGAATGGGGAATTCGTGTCAACACTGAGAACTTGAATGGACAGACAAGTATCAGTAATGAACGGATTAAAGCCAAGAGTATCTATCTTGATCTTGATCATGTCGATGAAAAAAGCAAAACAAATTTATTTGCCGGTTATCGGGATATCGATATTTTAAATGGACAGAGATGGTTTAAGCTGGGGTCCAATGTAACGAAAATGCCGAGCGTTCCTGATGCGAGTAAAAATTATTCGTTTGATGGTATGGCGAAAGCGTCCTATGGCTGGAGTGCTACGCTGAATCATGAACAAATTTTAAATGCGCATTGGAAAGCATTTTTAAATGGCGGCGTGATGCGTAATAAATTAAATAAAAATGTTATGTATCAGAACAGTGCAGTGACCTTGATCAATGATTTAGGGGATTTTTCTATTAATACACAGAGTACAACTACGCCGCAGAAAGCTTATTATTTACAAACGGGTGTCATGGGGAATTTCAAAACCGGTGAGGTGGATCATACATTGACCATTGCAGCCGATCAAGCATGGCGCAATCGTGATGCAGCAAAAAATGTTAAAACCTATACCATTGGTAAAGGTAATATTTATACAGGTTTAGACCAAACACAGGATGTGAATGTAGCGTATGAAAGTGCGCTTTCAAATAAGACAAGAATCAAGGGCTGGTCAGTCGTGGATTCCATGGATTATAAAAAGATGAATGTGTTAGTAGGTTTACATAGACATGATGCTGAGGTGAATGCCTATAACACAGCGACAGGAAAGTTGTCTTCTCGTGTAGAAAGTGATGCGTATTCTCCAACGTATGCGATATCGTATCAACCGATTGATCATGTATCTTTTTATGCAAGTCACTCAGAAAATTTTGATGCGGGTACGGTTGTTGGTTCTACTTATAAGAATGCTGGGGAAATTTTATCTCCGAATAAAACCAAACAAAATGAGGTTGGTATCAAATATTTGAATAAGAGTACTTTAACGACGTTGAGTGCTTTTGATATTAAACAGACAAATAATATTGATGTCACGAAAAACGGCGCAACGTATTATGAACAGGATGGGGAAGTTCGTCATAAAGGGGTAGAAATGACAGTCAGTCATGATTTTGCACCGAAATGGAGTGTAATGGGCGGACTTTCTTACTTGGATGCTAAATATGTCCAGACTGCAAAAGGCCAATATGATGGAATACAAGAATCCGGCAGAGGAAAATGGAGTGCTGTGGGCGTCTTAAAATACGCTGCCAGCGATACGGTCGATGTGATTGGCAGGGTGATGTATACAGGAAAAAGTCCGGTGATGTATGAACGTCTTTGGGCACCGTCTTATACCGTTTTTGATCTTGGCGTTGGTTACAAAACCAAGGTTATGGGATCGCCGGCGAAAATTAATCTGATGTGCTATAACTTATTTAATAAAGAATATTGGATGATTGCGCGCGGTGATAATCTTTATTTATCTACCCCTAGGACAGTTTCTTTAAGTATGACACTTGATTTATGAGGTAAATAAA
Organism: Massilibacillus massiliensis; assembly: GCF_900086705.1. Taxonomy (NCBI): domain Bacteria; kingdom Bacillati; phylum Bacillota; class Negativicutes; order Selenomonadales; family Sporomusaceae; genus Anaerosinus; species Anaerosinus massiliensis. The sequence continues at coordinate 3,103,002 of NZ_LT575483.1, forward strand.
TTGAATGTGGGTTGCACAGATGACAATGCGAACAGATAAATTTTTGGTGGGCTTACTGATCTTGGTCAGCATGATGTTTAACAGTGGATGCGATCAAAATAGGAATGGGGCAAACGAGATTTTAGTTGATGGGGATGTTGTGGTGTTGGCCGCAAATCGTCATCTTGCCCCAGGGGAGAAGGATGGCTATTACTGCAGTAAAATTCTGCAGGTTTGGGAGCCTCTTATTACCAATCATGAAGTGACCGGTAAACCAGAACCGGGTTTAGCGGAACGTTGGGAAATGAAAGAAGCGGGCAAGGTTTGGCAGTTTAGTCTACGAAAAGATGTTTATTTTCATGATGGAACAAAATTTAATGCCGATGCAGTGCTTAAAAATTTTGAACGGATGCAAAAAGGTCTCAAAAAATCGAATTTCTATGCAATGGACATCAATACTTTTTATCCGGGCCTGGTAAAATACGAAAAAATAGATGAATATACAATTCAGTTGACCTTTAGCACGCAAAATGTGGATCAATTATATCATATGATGAATTTTGGCAGTGCGATGTACAGCCCGGCCTGCTTTGATGAACAGGGGAATTTCCGTGAACCGGCGATAGGGACAGGGCCGTTTAAAATAAAGGAAAATGTGGCGCATCAATATGTTTTGCTTGAACGAAATGAACAGTATTACGGAACCTTGGCGAAGTCGAAACAGATTTTAATTAAAAACATTCCAAGTCCCGAGGTGCGGTATTCTGCGTTGAAGGCGGAAGAAATTATGGGCGTTTTGGATTTGAATGCAATTCCCCCCGTTTTAGCTGAAGAAATCCGTCAAGATGATCGGTTTGCTGTTTCTGTCAGTAAGTCGATGATGACACGATTTCTGTTAGTGAATGGGTCAAAGTTTCCTTTTCAGGATGTAAGGATGCGCAGAGCGCTTAGTTTAGCAATCGATCGGCAGGCATTGGTTAGTTCTTTGTATTTGAACTATGCCAAGCCAACCGTAAACATGATTAACTATACAAGTCCTTTTTATAAGGAACTTCGTGTGGAGCATGATCTTGAGCAAGCAAGAGCTTTAGTGGAGCAGGTGTTGAAAGGGAAAAGGTATACATTGCTGTATTGTATTGATGGAGCCGATCCACTGCAAAAGGGTGAAGCGGAATTAATTGCCTATTGGCTTGATCAGATTGGTCTGGATGTAAAGATTCAGGCGTTAGAATATTCGACAATGCAGGCGAAATTGCGGCGGGGGGAATATGATATCGCAAGGTCGCAGCAAGGGTTACCGAATGGAAATCCATATTTTATCTTCAATGCTTTTATGATGCCGCAGGGTGCTCGCAATGTGGGGAGTTCACTAGGGTATAAAAATCAGGAAGTAATAGACCTGATGGATGAAGTCAAACAATGTGTTTCAGAGTCTAAGCGCCAGAAAATCTTTGATCGGTTACAGGAGATTTCTGCCGAGGAGCTGCCGATTGTGCCGCTTTTTCAAGATATGAATATTGTGGCCTATCATAAACGCTTGCAAGGTTATAGAGCGCAGACCTATGGAATTACATTGTCTGATATTGAAGTAAAAAGAGGAGAATGATGGTTGGATTTATTATAAAAAGAATTTTGTCAGTGCTCCCTGTTTTATTGGGGATTAGTTTTATCGCATTTGGAATGACTTTCTTGGCACCCGGAGATCCTGCGGAATTGGTACTAGATCAAAGTGAAATTTATTTTCCTAGTGCAGAACAAGTGGAGGCGTTAAGGATAGAACTAGGTTTAGATAAACCTTGGTATGTGCAGTATTTTCATTGGCTGCAGCAGGCAATGCACGGGAATCTGGGAACGTCTTACCGAACGGGAAATGAAGTGCTTGCAGAGTTGCAGGGGCGTTTGCCGATTACCTTGGTTTTGGCGTTTATGGCGCTTATTTTATCCGGTGCTGGTGGTATTGGACTGGGATTTTTCAGTGTTGTGAAAAGAGGAACCTTATTAGATAAAATGCTGCAAAGCGGTCTTGATTTTTTGTTATCGATGCCTAGTTTTTTGATGGCATTGCTTTTTATTTTAGTTGTTGGTGAATTTCTGCGAATTTTACCAACAAACGGAGTCGAAGGATTTGACGGATATTTTTTACCGGCGGTATCCCTATCCTTTTCTACATTGGCTATGGTGGCGCGTCTTACAAAAAATAAGCTGCTAGAGGAATTAGGGAAGACGTATTGTCTGGTTGCATTGGCGCATGGGATCAGCACAAGGCGTATCATCTTTTTTTATGCTTTGCCTAATGCGATTTTTCCGGTATTGGCACTTTTGGGGAATTTCTTCGGCGGTGTTTTGGGCGGTACAGTCGTGATTGAAACGATTTTTTCTCTGCATGGCATTGGTTCGCTGGCTTTAGAAGCGATTAAATTTAGGGATTATCCACTGTTGCAAGGCTATGTTTTGTTTACGGGCTGTACCTTTGTTTTTGTATCCTTAGGTATTGATTTGTTGTTATATTGTCTGAATCCAAAAGTGAAATTTGAGGATCATGTAGGATGAAAATGAAGAAAACTTATGATGGGACGCTTAGATTTGCAGTCTTTATTTTGGCGTTAATTCTAGTGTCAGGGATAATGGCACCATGGATTGCGCCGTATAATCCATTTCAGCCGGATCTATTACAACGACTTCAGCCGCCGAATATGAATCACTGGTTTGGGACTGATGTATTAGGTCGGGATTTGTTTAGCAGAATTTTGTATGGAAGTCGTTATACGATTTCGTTGGCACTGCTGCTAAGTTTGCTGCCTTTGATAGTAGGGACATTGTTGGGAACACTTGCCGGATATTATGGCAAAAAGGTAGATGCTTTGGTGATGCTATGCAGCAATATTTTTCAGGGGATTCCTTCTACCTGTTTTATGGTTGCAATTGTGGGCTTTCTAGGACCGAGTTTGGGGAGTTTACTACTGGCTTTCGTGCTTACTTCATGGGTAAGCTTATCACGTATTGTCAGGGTAGAAGTGGTGAAGATGAAAGAAGAAGCTTTTATTGAAGGGTTGATTTGCATCGGGTGTAGTGATTTTCGCATCTTATTTTTTCATATATTGCCTAACATTTTTCATAGTTTGTTGATTTTGGGAACCCTGCGTCTTGGCAGAAGCGTTTTATCTTTGGCGGGGTTGAGCTTTTTGGGGTTAGGTGTTCAGCCGCCCACGCCAGATTGGAGTGTCATGGTTAGCGATGCTATTTTATATTATCGGAGTTATCCGCATTTAATTCTGATACCGGGATGCTGCATTTTTTTACTTGTCTATTCTATTAATGTGATTGGTGAAGCCTTGCGAAATAGGTTGGATGTTCGAGCAAATGAGGTGAGGAAATGGTAACAGTTTCGAATCCAGCCGATTTTAAGGTGGAGCAGCTGCATGTGGCATTTCATGTACAGGCAGGGATTGTGCAAGTAATTGAGGATTTAAGTATATGTTTTAAGTATGGAAAAACAACGGGGATTATCGGCGAAAGCGGCTGTGGAAAATCTGTCGTAGGTTTGGCTCTGTTTGGCCTATTGCCGCAGTATGCAAAAGTAAAAGGGCATATCTATTACGAAGGGTTAGATGTGTTATCTGCTCCTTTTAGCAAAGTACAATCTTATCTAGGCAGAGAATGGGGCGTGATCCCACAATCGCCAACGGAAGCCTTGAATCCCGTGCGAAATATAAAAAAACAGTTTGATGATATTGGTCAAAATGCAGGGCATGGGACTTTTTCTAAACAGGAAGTATGTGATATTTTAGGTTTGTTTGGGCTGCAGGATGGTGCGCGCATACTGAAGGCATATCCGCATGAATTAAGCGGAGGGATGTTGCAGCGTGTTTTGTGTGCAATGGCAGTATGTTGTAATCCAGCCTGGGTGCTTGCGGATGAACCGACGAAGGGGTTAGATCGGGAATCCTTTGCTGCTGTTTATCAAAATTTACAAAAATTGAAAACCTTAAAAACCAAAAGTATGATGATCATTACCCATGATTTGGACTTGGTAAAGGTTTTATGCGATGAAGTCGTTGTCATGTACGCGGGTGAAATTGTTGAAATAAACGATACTTTATTAAGAAACCCGTTGCATCCGTATACACAAGCTTTTTTAAAGGCTTTACCTGAAAATGGTTTCCAACCGATGCATGGTAGGAGCCCGGAATTAAATGAGCATATCATTGGCTGTAAATTCGCTGCAAGATGTGCGGCTGCTAGCAAACGATGCCAGGAAGAACATCCGGAGCTATACGAAATTGATGCAGTCAATAAGGTGAGGTGCTTCTTATATGCTTGAAGCTAGGTGTATTACAAAGTATCGTTTGGATCGGGCGGAAAATAAACGAATCAAAATATTGGATCAATGCAGTTTAAAATTAAGAGAAGGACGAGCTTTGGGGCTTATGGGGAAAAGTGGCTGTGGAAAAAGCACTTTAGCGAAAATTTTGTTGGGTTTGCTTGCTGTGGATACAGGAGACGTTCTTTTTGATGGAGTCTCCTATCGGACGTTTCATCGTGCACAGTGGAAAAACTTTAGAAAAAAAGTGCAGTTTATATCCCAATCGCCAGAGACTTTTTTTGACCCGCGACTTACTTTGGAAACTAGCCTGCGGGAACCGTTTATTGTGCATGGATTGAAGCAAAGGGAAGTATGGAATGAAAGTATTGCATACTATTTGTCGCTTGTTAAACTTCATGAAACAGTGCTGGAACGTTATCCACATCAGCTCAGCGGCGGTGAAATTCAACGCTTAAGTATTTGTCGGGCACTTTTATTGGAGCCGGAGGTTTTGATATTGGATGAACCAACCTCCATGCTGGATCTATCTGTACAAGCGCAGATTTTACAGTTGCTAAGAGATCTGTTTAAAGAAAGGAAACTAACCTGTCTGTTTATTTCACATGATCAGGCCGTTCTTGAATGGATTTGTGATGAGATAGAGTATTTGGAGGATGGGAGAATTTGTCCATCCATTTGAAGAATATAAAGATAAAAAAAGAAAAAGAGAAAACTTCAATTGATGGTGATCGTCAGTTGGAGTTTTATTTTATAAATTTGTTTTATCATGTATGATTTTGGCAGGGGTTTTTGATCTTGTGGGGAAATGTAAAGATAGAGAAATCTATTTGAAAATTTATGAAGCGTAGTGATAAGGAAGAAAGTTTTTTATTTGAATTGAGGGGTTATAATAAAACGAATCTTAAAATAGAGGGAAGATGAAAAGATGAAAAAAATAGTTTTTATCAGACACGGCGAAAGTGTCTGGAATAAGAAAAATTTATTTACTGGCTGGACCGATGTTGATCTGACAGAAAAAGGAGTTGCTGATGCCAGAAATGCCGGCAAGATTTTACGGCAGGGAGGGTTTTTATTTTACATAGCATATACATCTTCACTAAAACGGGCGATTAAAACCTTACATCATGTTTTGGATACAATGGATTTGTTATGGATTACTGAGTATAAAACGTGGGTACTCAATGAACGGCATTATGGTGCTTTACAGGGGCTGAATAAGGCGGAAACTGCTGAGAAATATGGTGCTGATCAGGTGAAAATCTGGCGTAGAAGCTATGATGTGAAACCGCCGCAATTAGATGAGGAAAAAGCACAAGAACAGGCGCAAGAAGAAAAATATAGAAACGTTTCTCCTGCATTATTGCCAAGAGGGGAAAATCTCAAAGAAACAGTGACGCGTGTTGTTCCGTTTTGGCAGGATACGATTGTTCCCTTGCTGCAGCAAGATAAAAAGATTATTATTGCTGCGCACGGCAATAGTCTGCGAGCTTTAGTGAAATATATTGATAAGGTACCGGATGACGAGATTGTCAACTTGGAGATACCGACAGGCGTTCCCTTGGTTTATGAATTTGATGATGAATTGCAGCCATTGAAACATTATTATCTGCAAAACAGTGTTCAATAGACGAGCAAAATCTAGCATAAAGTTCGTCTTAAAAATAAATAGATTGACAAATATGTATAGAATATATTAGATTTAAATTATGCAGACTAGCATTATATTTCTCATGTTCTATGAAAAGGAGGCGTTATTATGGCTAAAAATTTGGAGATTTACAGATGTTCTGATTGTGGGTATATGTTAGAGGTTGTTGATTCGAGGAAAAAGAATGCCGAATCTCATACGCATACGTGTGATGACGCGATAAGTTGTTGTGGGAAAGCAATGGAATTGTTGGAAGCCAATACTGTAGAGGCTTCAGCAGAAAAACATCTGCCTGTGGCTGCTTTTGAGGAAGACCATAAATTGGTTGTGAAAGTTGGCAGTGTTCCGCACCCAATGATTGCTGAACATTATATTCAATGGGTTTGTCTTGTTTATGGTGAAACTACACAAAGAATTAAGCTTGAAGCTGGTCAAGCGCCAGAGGCAACTTTCAGTGTAGGCGACGTGAATGAGGTAGATATATATGAATATTGCAATCTGCACGGTCTTTGGAAAAGCACCATTAAAAAATAGTAGAAAATATAGGTCGTTCGTAACTAGAGCGTTAAAAGAACGAATTATAATTTAGATAGGGTTATCTGATCATAGAGCATGTACAAAATTCGAGAATGACTTGAATTGTATATGCTCTATTTGTTTATTTTTAGTACAGCTCACATATCTAAAATAGGTTTGGTAAAACTATAGATATCAACCGATTGGAGGAATGAAAAATGAATGAGAAATATCAAGCAGCGGATGGCTTAGATTCATCAATGCCGGATAAACATGAGGTTGCTAAAGAGCTGGGAATACCACTCGATCAAGGCTATAATGGAGATTTGACGACCAAAGATGTGGGGCGAATTGGCGGTAGAATGGGCGGCAAGATTGGCGGACAAAAGGTAAGAAAGATGATCCAAGCAGCAGAAGCCGAGATGGCAAAAGAGGATATGCATTAGAATTTGGATGCGGTTTACTTTGTTTGATACGTTCATTATAAAAACTAGGGCATGTGCATGATGCAAGAACAACTTGGAATGCGCATACTCTAGTTTTTTTTTTATGGTTGATTCATAATAGAGATGGACAAGACATAAACATCTTAAAGTCTACGATAAGAATAGGTGTAAATTTGGAATGTTTTGTTTACGCTTGGAAAGATGCTATTCCATTATATGGAACGTTTTATTTCCAGTGATGTAAGTCTATTATGTTTTTATTGCTTTTAAAGGTTGGCACATAATTTGCGTTAATTATAGGATAGATAAAAGCTATAAAATTGAATTGATGCGGAGGTTTGTTTCATGCATATTGGCTTAGTGAAAGAAATGAAGAATGATGTGTATTGGTTTAGCTTAATCAGGAAGAAAGTATTTTATCAAATAAGATCGTAAAAATATTCAGTTTTAGTTTTTAAAATAAGAATTCAAAAAATTCACAAAATAAATCGGTTTATATCTTCGAGTGTTTATGATCAGCAAAAGAACATGGAGGTATTTTTATATGAGTCTAAAAACTACGCAAAAGACAGATAGTCATTTAAGTGCAGATTTAGGGTTAGTTACCGCATTATCATTGGTTGTAGGTATGGTTTTAGGCGCTGGGGCATTTATGAAGCCTCCTGCTGTACTTGCAGTGACAGGCGATACAAATTTAGCGTTGGCGGCTTGGGCTGTTGGTGGTTTATTGTCAATGGCTGGTGGTTTATCTTTATGTGAATTGGGTGTTTTGTTTCCTCGGACGGGCGGTGTTTTTGTTTATTTGGAAGAATTGTACGGAGCTAAGGTTGCGTTTTTATTTGGCTGGATGTTAAGTATTATTTTTGGACCAGCACTTGTAGGCGCATTAACCGGATATTTTAGCTCGGTTTTTTGTTTGTTATTTAATGTTTCCACGCAGTATGCACCAGTTGTTGGTGCTGGAGCACTGGGATTTATTGCTTTCGTAAATTCAATTAATGTGAAAGCATCTGGATATTTGCAGACAACGGCTACTTTTTGTAAGCTACTTCCTGTTTTATTATTAATAACTTTTGGATTGCTTAAAGGAAATGGGCAGGTCGCGTTATTCAGTTCTGCTGCATCAGGAGTAGCTGCGACAGCACCATTTTCCGTTGCAGTATTAGCTACCTTGTTCGCTTATGATGGCTGGGCGCAGGTCGCATCCGTTGCTGGAGAAATGAAGAACCCTGGGAAAGTACTGCCTAGAGCCATTATTGGCGGATTAACCTTTTTACTCATTGTATATTTAAGTATCAATACAGCCTTCTTCAAAATTTTTGGGGTTGAGCAGATGATCGCATTAGGGCATGATGCTTCTGCCGTAGCTGCACAGCAGATGTTTGGTGTTTTTGGCGGCAACTTGATTGCTGTAGGCATCATGGTTTCTATTTTGGGTGGGCTCAATGGTTATATCATGACGATCTCCCGTAATATTTATGTAATGGGAGAACGGGGTCTGGTTTTGGGATCAGGTTTTTTACGCAAAATTGATGCGGATAGCAAGGCACCGGTAAATGCGATGCTTGTGCTGGTTTTCTGCTCGTTCATTTATTATCGGATGCTGGATGCGGATAAGCTTTCAGATATTGCGATGTTTTCAATTTGGATTTTTTATTTATTAACCTTTTTGGGTGTGTTTATTGCGCGTAAAAAATTTCCCGATGCACCGCGTTCTTATAAAGTGCCGCTGTATCCTATCACTCCATTGATTGCCTCGGCTGGAGCTGTTTATGTAATCTATGGTATGTTGAGTGCACATTTTTGGAATGGGATCATCTCGATTGTTTTAACTTTATCTGGTTTACCGATGTATTATTATTTAAAAAATAAAAATAGAGCGAGTTCGTTTTTGGAAAAATGGAAAACTTGTTATATTGTCGGTGCAAGTGTGATCTGTATATTGGGATTGCTGACGGTGTCAACTCGATTTATTGATACGCGGGAAGAATTGCGTGTTGCAGTAGATCCTACGTTTGCTCCGTTTGCTTATGAAGAAAATAGCGGACGGATGGCGGGCTTCGATATTGAGCTTATGAACAAATTGGCAGATAAGGTGGGCGTTAAGGTAACTTATCAAGTTACGCCATTCAATAATATTTTTAATACGATGCGGAATGGATATGCTGATTTGGCTATATCTTCTTTAACGATTACGCCGGAGCGCAAAGAGGATGTTATTTTTACGAATCCATACATAGAGAAAAGTGGATTTGGTTTGTTGGTAAAAAAAGAATCCAATCTGCATAATATCCAAGATTTAAGAGGCAAGACGGTTGGTGTACAGCGCGGTTCAACAAGTGAAATTTTTGTGCAGCGATATCATAATTTCAAAGTACAATTTTTCAATTCCAATATCGATATGAGTACTGCTTTTAATCAAGGGCAAATCGATGCGATCATTTTTGATCGGTTGATATTAGAACATTTTATGGCGAAGGGGATCATTGAGGATGGTGCTATCGTAGAAATGCTCAATCAGGAAGATTATGCGATTGCTTTGACGAAAAAGTATAAATCAATCGGGGACAAGATGAATGAAGCTTTGGAAGAAATGAAGAAAAACGGGGAATTGGATGCTTTATATCAAAAATGGATAGAAGGATAATGACATCCATAGGTTGACTAAAAACTTACTCCAACTGCTATTGAAATGCAGTTGGAGTTTTTTTTATGGTCTGTATAATGTTATAATGATAAAAAGATTATACAATGAAGTTATGCAACTGTTTGTACTTCATAATATGAGGCAGAAAGAAGGTTTTTATCATACGTAGTATTATATTTGATGTGGATGGCACTTTATGGGACACGACAGAAGTTGTGGCAGGGGCTTGGAATAAAGCAATTTCAGAAGTTGGCGGTACGAAGGCAGTTGTAAGTGCTGCTGTATTGAAGAAAGAATTTGGCAAGACGATGAGGGTGATTGCCGATAACTTATTTTATGATGCTGATGAAACAACGAAAAAACTGTTAATGGAAAAATGCTGTATCCATGAACATGAATTTATAGAAGAAAATACGGCAAATCTTTTGTTCTCAGATGTAGTAGAAACGATAAAAAAACTTTCTGAAACTCATCGTTTATTCATTGTGAGTAATTGTCAGGCTGGCTATATTGAACTGTTCATGAAAAAGGCAGGAATTGAAGACTATATTGAAGACTGGGAATGCTTTGGTAATACAGGTAAGGGAAAAGGCGATAATATTACGTGTTTGATGAAAAGGAATAAGTTAACCGATGCTGTATATGTTGGTGATACGCAGGGAGATTATGAAGCGACGCAAATAGCGCAAATTCCATTTATCTTTGTAAAGTATGGCTTCGGGCATGTGAAAGATTGTGAAAGGTCTATCGATACAATCACAGATTTATTATCTTTGGCAGAATGATAATAAATCTGATTTAGAATTTGATTTGTAACTTGTCTTTGAGAGTTGAGTTAAATTAATCTCGGCAATAATTTTAATGATATAGGGCATTCTATGAATTTTTGCAAATATCTTGTAATTGTAAAAAGATGCATAGTAGAAATTTATATAAAAAGAGCGGATATGGATGCTTTAATTAGAGTTTCCATATCCGCTCTTTTCGTTTTTATTTTATGCTAGTTTGGCGGACTAAAGAGTACAGTAAACGGTGACAAATAACATGTAAAAGAATTCTATGCCGTTTATCATAAAATAATGTTTTGCATTTGGTTATCATGATGAATTAAAAAAAATACAGGAAAATTGGCTGACTATGTCGAATTAAGTTATAATATTTGCTTATTTCCATAAATTGTATAAATGAAAAAGTTGCTAACTTGCCAGGATAGACTGTGGTGTATTTTTTGAAATTTTGTTCTAATGGATGACGAGTCATCAGATAAAATATAGATAGGTGGTGCAAAATGACTTCTAATCAATCGATAAATAAAAAAATAGTTGAACAAAAAATAGAATATTTAGTACCTGGAATGGAACTGGCGCAGGATATATGTGCAACGAATGGATCCATACTAGCCAGTGAGAATACAATTATTAATAAATCTCTTATTGAAAAACTACAAAATTGGGATATTGAAAAAGTAGCTATCGTTGCAGAAATGACAGAGAATCCATTGGCTGACCTTGAAGTTGAGCAATTTTTAAATAGCTATAATCAATCCGTGACCGTTGTACAGCAGGCCTTTGATAATATCCGTCAAACAAAAGAAGTTCCAATTGAGGCATTTGCACAAACTGCAGATGAAATTGTGGATAATATATCGGATAACAGCAGCCTTGTTGATCAGATGTATAACTTGCCTAAATGTGATGATTATACGTTTCGACATAGTGTCAATGTCAGTGCCATTGCAGCACTAATTGCTACATGGCTGAAGTACCCACAGGAAAGTATCAGTGCGATTGCGTTGGCTGGACTTTTGCACGATGTAGGAAAATCTCAGCTGCCGACGGAAATTTTGAATAAACCGTATAAACTTCCTCCGCAGGATTATGCTTTATACCAGACCCATACAGCAATTGGCTATGATTTGGCAAGTAAAATACCCAATGTAGCGCAAAGTATTCTAGCAGGCATCTTGGACCATCATGAACGGGAAGATGGATCGGGGTATCCAAAGGGCTTGAAAGCCGATGACATCCATCCTTATGCGAAAATTATCGCTGTGGCGGATATGTTTGATGAAGCTCTGACCATTAATTGTGATACACCTGGTGTGGTTAGTCCGTATGCAAGCTTAAGTAAAATACGCGAGGAAATACATAGAATCGATGCAAAAGCTGGGATTATCTTTATGGATAATATGATGAATTTTCTCTCGGGAAATCGAGTTGTACTTAGTAATCATCAGGAGGGACGCGTCGTTTTTGTCAATAAAGATAAACCGTCTCATTCCATCATACAGCAGGATGATGGTACGGTAATCAATTTAGCAGAGAAAGAAGATGTTTGTATTCATCATGTTGTGAAGTGAATACAAACATCTTGAAAATCTACAATTGATGGATGAATCTTTATTAAAAATGTCGTTCAATCAAATTTTCAGCATGTTGAAAGAAATCATGCAGGACTTGTAATTCATGGTCATTGAGACCATCGATATAATCGAATAACGGGCGATCATATTTTTTATGGTATGCATCGTGTAGTTTATACGCTTGCGCTCCTTTTTCTGTTAAAAAGAGGCGCAGGCGTTTTTTATGGGCAATGTCTTCTTCTTTTGTTAAAAAGCCTCGTTCTTCTAATTTACGGATTGTTTTTGCGACAACGGCACGGGTGATATTGAATTTTCTAGCCATTTCAGAAATGAAAATACCCGGATCATCGCCTACCAGTTTAAGCATATGAATTTCACCGCGGTAAAAAGTCATATCTTCTGAACCAAAATTTAATACGTGCGTCTTACCATTCGCAATTTGTTCAGTTAGTTGGATGAAATGATGGATCACTTGATTTCTTTTGTCGCTCATGCTAGACTCCTTCTGTAAAATTTTCCGGGCATGTCTTTGAATATGCCGCCTGTGGTTCCGTTTTGTACACAGGTGAAACCTTGACGTAAGAGGGCCGATTCAATCGTCGGTCTTGTCAGTAAGATATCCAAACCGTCCAGGTGACTGGAGAGCCAGCCTAAAATGACTTCCGGCGGAGATTGATAATCCGCACTTACCGTATGTGATACAAGGTATAGATATCCGTTAGGTGACAGCGCGTGATAAAGTTTATTTAATAGTTTATCTGGATCACCGCCCGAAAAATCTAAAATACCGGATGCAATGATAAGGTCATATTCACCGCCGAGTTCATCTACATTAAAATCGCCGGCAATGACCTTGATAGATTCTGTGAGATTGTGTTGTTCAATCAGGGTTTGGGGCAATTTGGCTACACTGGGATGCTCGAATATCACCCCCTGGCATCCGGGAAACGCTGAAACAGTCTCTATTGCTAAAATACCGTTTCCGCCGCCAAGATCTAAAATTTTTTTTGGAGCACCGTCTTTGTATAGTTCGGAAAGTGCAGCAAGTAGTGCTTGTACGCGTCCTGTATACATTTCAGGAATACTGACGCGTGCTGATTCATAAAAGTCATAGACGTTTACGCCGCTATTGTCCGTAATGATTTGCGCATCTGCTCCGGTTTGTATTCGATCGTCTAGGTTGGCAAGCGACATCATTTTTTCTCGGAATAAAAGATGTTCACCGAGATAGAGCGGACTATTTTCATTCAGAAATTCGTTGCTTTCCTTCGTATTGCGGTATTTATTTTCATGCTTTTCCAGCAGACCAATGCAAGCTAAGGCGTTTAGATAGAAGGAAAGGTTGCGTTCGTTCAGGTTTGTCTTTTTTGCCAGTGAATTTGCTGTTTCTAAGTTCTCGAGTGCGGAGAAAATGCGAAGCCGAAGCGCAGATAAAAAAAGTTCTGTTGCACGCTTTTGATGCAGCATTTTGTAATAAATTTGCGGATTTCCTTGAGGATGTATCATTTTTTCACTCCTTTATTTTGTTCTATTTATGTATGCCAAGTATACAATGTGATTATTATGTATGTCAAGCATACATGGTGAAATTTTTCTTAAAAAGTAGATGGCGATGATTCGTATTGGAAAATATTTAATGATTGCTATTTAGAAAAATAGGTGTTAAAATACATATCGTATGTTATTAATTTCATATTGAACTTCGTATGAAGATAATGGGAGAGAGATTTTATAATCCGCCGAAGATGTTATGCTTTCAGGCAAAAGGACCGTTATTGGACGAAACTCTGGAGAGCCTCAATTGAGCACCGAAGGAGCAAGCTGATTTAATTTAAATTAGTGAATCTCTCAGGTAAAAGGACAGAGCAGACAAACTGTTTATTTTGAGGTCAAATTTTATATTTGACCTCTTTATGCATTTTTTGAGGCCAGATTTTTATATTTGGCCTCTTTCTGTATTTTTAGAGAAAGTTTTTAGTATTTTGTACGATCTGCTGATTGTGCAATGTGTTATCGTATAACGTTACAGAGTGAATGTACAGCTTGGACCTGGCACATACGGGGGAAATCGTAAGAATTGGAAAGGTGGAGTCGATATGTCGGAAAACCAAAATTTATCGAGAGGATTAAAAAATCGCCATGTGCAATTGTTGGCGATTGGTGGAGCAATCGGTACAGGATTGTTCTTAGGATCGGGCAGATCCATACACTTGGCGGGGCCCTCTATTTTATTTGCCTATATGATTACTGGTGTTATTTGTTTTTTTGTAATGCGGGCGCTTGGGGAATTATTGCTTTCTAATTTGAAGTATCATTCTTTTGTCGATTTTGTTCGTGAGTATATGGGAAATGGAGCGGCATTTATTACAGGATGGACCTATTGGTTTTGTTGGATTTCATTGGCGATGGCTGATGTAACTGCTGCCGGACTCTATATAGAGTATTGGTTTCCCAATATCGCACAGTGGGTTCCGAGTTTGATCATTCTCATGATTTTACTGATTATGAATCTTACGGCAGTAAAGTTATTCGGTGAGATGGAATTTTGGTTTGCTTTAATTAAAGTGGTAGCGATTATGTCATTGATTGTCATCGGGACATTTATGATTATCAAAGGATTTTCTACGGATGCAGGTGTATCCAGCTTTACAAATCTCTGGAGTTATGGCGGGTGGATTCCAAATGGAATCAGCGGATTTATTCTCTCTTTCCAAATGGTTGTATTTGCATTTACAGGGATTGAATTGGTCGGCTTAACTGCTGGTGAAACTGAAAATCCAGAACGTGTAATTCCAAAGGCAATCAACAATATACCAATTAGAATCATTATCTTTTATATCGGAGCACTTCTCGTTATTATGAGTATCTATCCATGGACTTCAATTAGTCCGGATAAGAGCCCATTTGTGCAGGTCTTTTCTGCAGTAGGAATCGCGGCAGCCGCAACGATTGTAAATTTCGTTGTATTAACTTCAGCTGCATCTGCTTGTAATAGTGGAATTTTCAGTACAGGTCGTTTAGTGTATTCTCTGTCGAAAGAAGACAATGCACCAGCGTCCATGAAAAAATTAACTGCGAACCAAGTCCCGGCAAATGCAACAATATTTTCAACAATTGTTGTTTTGATTGCGGTTATTTTGCAATATATTATGCCGGAAGGTGTGTTTGTACTCATTACGAGTATATCAACGTTTTGCTTCATTTTTATTTGGGGTATTATTACGGTTTGCCATCTAAAATATCGCAAGCAGAATCCTGAACTTGCCGCAAGAAGTAAATTCAAAATGCCGTTGTATCCACTCATGAATTATGTAATTTTAGCATTTTTTGCTTTCGTTTTAGTGACGTTAGCATTGAATGAAGAAACTCGTATTGCTTTGTTTGTAACGCCAGTCTGGTTTATCATGCTTGGGGTGATTTACAAGGTTTTTAAAGCAAGAGCGAAAGAGGAAGTTAAGACTAGTTTTATTACAAGATAATATAATAGCTTTGTTCAAAATTAGTATTGGCTTTAATTCATTTCAACCTGCTTGCGAGTAGGCTTGATATGGGCATAGCTAGCTTATTTTGTAGCGAAAATATGAATCGATAGGTGGTTAATAAAAAGTTAGATTCGTAAATTAAATTGGTAAAAATTTACTACAAAAACAAACATTTTTTATAGAGTCTCTTATTGTTAGTGTGCGTTTTTAGATATATACTATATTTATGCTTAAATGCTTCTTACAAAAAGTGTGGAAGCATTTATAATTTTATATCAGGAAAGAAAGAGACTGAATGAGAAAACTATTAATTTTTTGTATGGGAATTACCATTGGTATATTTGTTGCGGTCAATGTACTTGGTCTGATGATGGGCGAATTTATTTATCGCGAATTAACATCGCCGCATTTATATCAAAACTTATTTAATTTACAGGATAATTCTAAGAATATCGAAAAAATTGCCAATGCAGAAAAAAAGTATGAATGGGAAAAGGTCAGTTTGACTTCACCGCATGGTTATGCAATACGTGGTACGTATATTCCAGCAAAACGACCATCAAAGCAAACGATTCTTTTTTTGCACGGACTTTTCCAAAACCGCTCAGCAGGACTTGATTATTTAGATATTTATCAAAAACTGGGCTATAATGTACTGATTGTTGATGCGCGTGGGCATGGTGATAGTGGCGGCGTCTCTATTTCCTGGGGCTATTTTGAAAAAGATGATATCAATGTTTGGTTAGATTGGCTAGAGCGAAAAACGCCGCAGGGAATTATCGGGGTTCATGGAATTTCAATGGGGGCAGCAACCGCACTCTTGCATAGTGCACTTAATGAAAGTACGCATCGTGTTAGCTTTTATATCGCCGATAGTTCTTATGATGATTTCAAAGCGTTGCTCGTAAAACAGCTAACGACAATTGCCGGATTACCAAAGGATACATATGCCTTGGACATTGTTTTATTTTATACGCAGATTGCGGCGTATTATCATGACAAATTTACGTTTGATCAAATTTCACCGCGATTGGCCGTCGAGCAATCAACAACGCCTATTCTTTACCTTCATGGAGAGAAGGATACCCTGATACCGCCACAAATGTCACAGGATCTTTACAATGATACGGCGAGTGCAAAGGAACTGCACTTTTTTGCGGATACTCCACATGCGAGTGCTGTTTATCATGATAAAGCCACTTACGCCGAAACGATTCGTGCCTTTATAGAAAAAAATACAAAATAGAGGAACCTGTAGAGCAATCTATTTTCTAATGTTCAACATAAATATTTATGTTGTTTACAGTCTGTCGTTATGAAATGATGATAAATGATTTCATAACGCATTTTTTTTTGGAAATACTATGTTTGTATAAATATTGTTCAATTGGAGGTGGTTTTAAGATGACGGAAAATTATGATTCAATGGAAGCGTTAGATGCATCCCTTCCGGATAAGCATGCTGTTGCCGAAGAACTTGGAATACCATTGGATAAAGGGGATAACAGTAAATTAACAACGGAAGAAGTCGGCAAAATCGGTGGCAGAATCGGCGGACAAAAGGTGAAAAAAATGATACAGGCAGCTGAAGCCGCAATGGCAAAAAAAGATGATAGTTTTTAAATGACCAAAATCTGTTTTGCCTATAGATCATAAAAGTTGTATGCTATTTGTGGAACATGTAAAGAGATCTTCGAGAATCTGGATAGCATGATGGAATGAGAGCCGAGAATACGCTGCGGTTTAATCATGAAATAGAATAAAGCCTATATCATGCGTGTCGTTTGCAGGATATAGGCTTTATTTATATATTATTTAAAAAGATTTATAAATGTATCGACAATTTGTGGATTGAAGTCCTTTCCGCTGGAAAATTTAATTCGCTCTACAGCTTCTTTAGGAGGTCGAACATTACTTTGATAAATAGATGTAGTTAAATAATCAAAAGTATCGCAAATATTTATAATGGAAGCATTTTTGGTTATTTCATTTTCTTTTAAACCTGCAGGATAGCCTCTGCCATCAAACTTTTCATGATGCTGTAAGATTGGAATATAAATTTCTTTTGGCAATTTATCTCCTTTTAGAAGATCAGATCCTAGTCGAGGATGTTGTCGATATAAAAGCTCCTGCTGATCATCAATTCTAGAAACCGATTTTAAAATTTCCGGTGGAAGCAATATTGCACCTATATCATGAAATAAAGCAGCAATAGATAAATCTTGCAATTGTTGTTGATCGTAGTTAAGAAGACTCCCAAAGCTTAATGATAAGATTGCGACGTTAATCGAATGAGAAAGCGTCATGTTATTTGATGATAAGGTTTTTAAAGAATTACTAAAAAAATTATCTTTTCGAATGGTAGATAACGTATTTTGTAAATAATCTGAAGCTGCTGAAACAATTTCTGATTTTAAAGAATCAAATTTCGGATCGAGTGTGTCCGGAACTTTAAAAATATTTTTCTGATTTTTAAATAATTTTTTTGCGGATAGTTTCGGTGGAAGTAAAACGGCACTTTTCTTTTTTTCTACGGGAGTATACTCACAGCAAATGTGGAGACCTTCAAGTTTTTCTTTTAATAAAACATTAAGGGGCATGCCTTTAGTTAATAGAACACGTCCAAATTTGTCAGTGGCATTTTTCGTTAAATAGCCAATAATATCAATTTCTTTTTCTAGTTTCATAATTTTTCCTCCAAATAAAATAATTTCTAAATATAAAGTGTGTTTGCGCTTTTTTGCTAGAAGGATTGTTAAGAAAAGTAAATATATCCTTGAAAATATGAATGTAACAAAATCTTATTATGTTACTTGCTATTTGTATGTAAAGTATCATATTATAGAAAAAACAAGTGATAGGATGCTGTAATTGGTGATAAAGAATGAACAATGTTGAACCGATTCGAGAAAGAACAAAAATAGTAGAAATTAAAGCATATTTAAGAAAAAATAATTTACGCGATTTTCTATTATTTGTTTTAGGGATTAATAGTGGCTTAAGAATTTCAGATTTATTATGCTTGAAAATAGAGGATGTGATGAATAAGGATAGGATCATTTTAAAAGAAAAAAAGACTGGAAAGACAAAAGATTTCCCCATATCAAAAAACTGCAAGAATGCTATTAATGACTACTTACTGCAAAGCATGAGGAAAAGCGGCTGGCTCTTTGTCAGCAGAAGAGGGAACAATCCGATCAGTCGTATACAAGCCTATAGAATTATCAATCGTGCGGCACGGCAAGTAGGAATAACAGAAGCGATCGGAACACATACTTTACGTAAAACGTTTGGCTATTGGGCCTATAAAACTGGAACGGATGTAACGCGGATACAAAAACTATTAAATCACTCATCACCGGAAATTACATTGGCGTACATAGGGATTACAAAAGATGAGCTTGATGATGTTTACATTAATTTAAATTTATGAAAATTGCGATTTTTATGAAGAACTATAGTATAATAGCAAGTAACATAATAAGATTTTGTTACTTTTTTTGTTTTAAAGAATTTACTTGATATGTATTCAATGCCCAAATTAGGGCGATATTGGTGTTGGGATTGTAGAATCTTAACGCCTTTTAGTGTTTTCATGATCGGAAATCGAAATTATGAAGCTACATAGAGAATGTTATAAAAATCTTATGATTTATGCGATCGTTAGAGATGACTATGTAAAAAGTTGCTAAAAGAATAGATGAAAGCTAATAAAACGGCTATAATGAAATGGTTGAATTGTTTGAAGGAGATGATCGTAGATGAAAAAATTTAAAAAGTTGGTTTACTCAATTTGTTCTAATTTACTTGCGTTAACTGCATTTGGTGGATGTGGAACAACTATGGTAAATACACAATCTTTGAGAGGTAAAGAAGTACAGCTTACGAAAAGTCCCAATGGACATCAGCTTGTAAATAAAAATATTTTTTCTCCGGATAGCAGTTGGATCGTATATGATGTACGTTCACAAGATCATATTTTTGACAGTGAATGTATTGAAAAGGTTAATATTCATACGAAAGAGCGTGTTGTTTTATACAAGGCTTCGAATCAGGCAAAAGTTGGGGTTGCCAGTTACCATCCGTTTGAAAATAAAGTCGCCTTTATCCATGGTCCGGAATTTCCAACGGAGGAATATTCGTATAGTGCGGTTCATCGTTATGGAGCTATGGTTGACGAGAAAAACCTTATGCATGCTGAAAACATTGATGCGCGTGATGTGACGATACCATTTACACCGGGCGCACTGCGCGGTGGGACGCATGTTCATATTTGGCATTCAGATAGCAGTATGATGAGCTATACATATGAAGATGAAATTTTAGCCGATGTAATGCAAGAATCAGCTGAGCAGGATATGAATATTCGTAATGTAGGTGTTACGGTTTTTAACAAGCACATAGCCGTTCATCCCGGGAAAAGAAATTTTGACGGTTATTTCAGCGTACTTGTGACAAAAACGAATGCCAACGCGCAGCCGGATTCAGATGATATTGTGAAAGCCCTGGAAGAGGGGTGGATCGGGAAAAATGGGTACGTAAAAAAAGATGGAAACAGGCAGAAGAAAGCATTGGCTTTTCAAGGGTTTGTTATTGGGAAAGATGGAATGCAAGTTCCTGAAGTATATCGGGTAGATTTGCCGGATGATCTCACGATCTCTGGAGATTCAGGACCGATTCAAGGTACTGTGTCAAAGCGTCCACAGCCGCCGGAAGGCGTTGTGCAGACGAGACTTACTTTTACAACGGATCGTAAGTATCCAGGTATTCAAGGGCCTCGCCACTGGCTTAGGACAAATCCAGACGGATCAAAAATTGCTTATATGGCAAAAGATGATCAAGGGGTCGTGCAGATTTGGACCGTGCCAACGACTGGGGGGACGCCCGCGCAGGTAACGCATCATCCGTTTTCTATTCAGACCGGTTTTTCTTGGAGTCCGGATGGTGAATATTTTGCCTATGGTGCAGACAACAGCCTTTTTGTAACGAGCATTTCTGATGGGATATCTACGCGGTTGACGACGAGGGCAAATGATCATGAGGCTATTTTACCTTATTGTGTGAGTTATTCTCCGGATGGAAAAAATATTGCTTACTTAAAAAATGTACGTTGTGGTGCTGATGCTAAAGAGTCTTATTCCCAAATCTTTTGTTTTCAATTTGAAAAGTAGAAGATTTTCAAAAATGAAAGTTCTAGCGATGCATAAAAAACAGGAGTACTTTGCTCACCATGAGCAAAGTACTCCTGTTTTTTAAGTGTTTGGATGATTTGGTTGATCCATGCCAGCAATAAATGCGGCATTTTTAACATCTTGCTTCTTTTCTTTGTCGCTTCGTTGTTTTTTATTTTGTTTTTGCGATGCATTTTTAGATTGTGCTTGTTTCATAAAAACACCTCCCAGATATAGTGTTTACGGCTGAGAATTGAGATATGTAATAAAGCAGAAGATGATGTATGGTAAATATTTTATGACAATTTACAAGTTAAAAAGAAAGGAATAGAGGATCTATTTAAAATAAGTCTAATTTTTCATAAAAGTTTAGAATAAAATCCTTTAGTCAGATCCACAATAATTACGATAACTATAGTATAAGACAAAATTTTATCGTTTGGATTGAGGAGGTACATATGAGTGAATTAATTAATAATCGGGAATATCGGCAAAAAGCTTTGAAACAAATTATTTTAGAGTTGCACGAGGGAAAATCGGTAC
This sequence comes from Massilibacillus massiliensis, assembly GCF_900086705.1. NCBI lineage: Bacteria > Bacillati > Bacillota > Negativicutes > Selenomonadales > Sporomusaceae > Anaerosinus > Anaerosinus massiliensis. The sequence continues at coordinate 3,124,120 of NZ_LT575483.1, forward strand.
AAGATGTTAAGGCAAAATTTAATGCGATTGCAAAAGATTTGGATCCTGCAGAACTGTCACTTGTTGAACAGGGATTAATTCATGACGGTTTACCGGTGGAAGAAGTCCAGCGATTATGCGATGTGCATGCAGAGGTTTTTCGCGATGCATTGGAACAAAATCCTGCGTTATCTGCAGAACCGGGACATCCAGTGGAAATTTTTATGGCGGAAAATGAGGCTTTACAGGCGTTAATAGAGGAAGTCAAGCCGCTGATCAAGCAGCTGCAACAAGCAACAGACAGCGATGAAAAATCCATTGTTTTGCAGCTTGCTGAAAAATTAAATTTATTGTGGGATGTGGATAAGCATTATCGCCGCAAAGAAGATTTAATTTTTCCGTTTTTAGAAAAGTATGAGATTACCGGTCCGCCTAAAGTAATGTGGGGGGTGGATGACGAAATCAGAAAGCTCTTAAAAGAGGCAAAAAATATGGCAGTAAGTTATCAGCCCACAACGAAACAGAAGTTTGTAGAAAAATTAGAAGAAGCATCAAAGCAAATCGAAGAAATGATTTTCAAAGAAGAAAAAATATTTTTACCAATGGCAATGGAAACGCTTTCGGAAGATGAGTGGTATCAAGTTTTATCAGATAGTGATGAAATCGGATTTTGCTTGGTTGAACCAAAGCAAAGTTGGAAGCCGTCAAGAGTAAATGTAAATAAAGATATTGTAAATACGACTGATGAACATAAAACGGGGAATATTAAATTTGATACGGGTATTTTGTCTCCCGAAGAGATTGAGTTGATTTATCGACATCTCCCTGTGGATATTACTTATGTTGATAAACATGGGGTAGTAAAATTTTTCTCTGCCACAAAAGAAAGAATCTTTCCTCGGACGCGGACAATCATTGGTCGAAAGGTTGAAAATTGTCATCCGCCGGCAAGTGTTCATGTAGTAGAAAAGATTGTAGAAGATTTCAAAAACGGCAAAAAAGATCATGAAGACTTTTGGATTAAAATGGGGAATAAATATGTATATATTCGTTATTTCGCAGTAAAAGACAAGGCTGGAAATTTTGCTGGCGTGTTAGAGGTAACACAAGATATCAAACCGATACAAGAGATTACAGGCGAAAAGCGAATTATGGATTAACTTGATATGCTGTAATAAAAATAAAACATGGTATGACCTTTTCAGCGAGGGTCATACCATGTTTTATTTTCAAGCAGAATAAATTCATGCTTTGAAGGTACATAGAAGTTTTTTTGATATTTTGTTATAATAAAAATAATTTAGAGGAGGGTTGCACATTGAATTTTGCGTATTTGAGAAATGTTCCAGTATTTGAAGAGTTGCCGCCGGAAGACCTAGCAATCATTAATCAGGTAACCCTTGAACGGAAGTATAAAAAAAATGAAGCGATTTTTCGGGAAGGAGACGCTGGTGCAGGGTTCCATTATGTCAAAACCGGAAAAATTAAAGTGATTAAATTAGCGGCAGATGGGCGAGAACATATCATTAATATTTTGGGGCCAAGTGATATTTTTGCTGAAGTGCTGTTGTTTAATCAAGGGCCCTATCCAGCTACTGCAATTGCGATGGAAGAATCCTGTGTAGGTATGATACGTAATAGTGAATTGGAGCATGTCATTATCAATCACCCGAATGTTGCAATGAATATCATTCAGGCGATGAGTAAAAAGTTGTTGTTTATTCAGCAGAAAGTCAAGTCTTTAGCTTTTTCTGATAGTTATGCAAAGGTTGCGCAAGCAGTGGAAACTTTGGCTTATCGATATGGAAAGAAAAGTGATCTGGGGATGGAAATTGACCTTGATTTTACGCGGCAGGATGTTGCAAATCTCGCTGGCACGACAAGGGAAACCGTCAGTCGGATCTTTAGTGCAATGAAGAAAGAAAAGATTTTGGATTGGGATGAGCGAAGATTGATCATTCTTGATTTGCAGAGTTTACGTCAATATTATGAAATTTAATTCTTTGTGGATACTCTGGAACATCTTTTTTCGGAAAAGTCAGGTGCTAAAACGCTGGGGTTGCCGCATTAAAATGCGATCCCCAGTTTTTTTATTTAGCGTGATGTAGATCATAGTCGTGCAATAAAAAAAAGTGTAATATAAGATTAAAAGTTGAACAGTGTACGTGATAGGAGGAAAACGCATGTTACCTAAAGGCGCTAATTTACAAAAAATTCATAATGGAAGAAGAACATATGCAGTTACGCCGCATCTGCCTGGTGGATTTGTTAAACCGGAAGTTTTGGAGAAATATGCTTATATTGCTCGGAAATATAATGGAATCTTAAAGTTGACTTCAGCCCAGCGTATTATGATTACCGGGCTAAATGCAGAAGATATTGAATCGATCTGGGACGAACTTGGAATGAAACCAGCCATCGGTTTTGCCAACTGCGTACGCAGTGTGAAAATTTGTCCGGGTATTGCTTTCTGCAAACGTGGCAAGCAAGACAGCGTTAAATTGGGGTTGGAGCTTGATCGCAGATACATAAAAAAAGAAATGCCATCCCGGATGAAAATAGGTGTTTCGGGATGTCCAAATTCCTGCTCAGAAAGTGTGATTAAAGATATTGGGGTCGTTGGTACCGATGAAGGATGGGATGTCTATGTTGGCGGCAGTGCTGGTTCTCATCCTCGGATTGCGGATCAATTAATTACAGGCTTAACGAGTGATGATGTACTGAAAGTGGTAGATATCATTGTAAAATACTATCAAAAAAATGCCGAGATAGAACGAATCGGTCAGTTTATAGAACGGATTGGTTTTGATAAATTTAAACAGGATATTATGACAGAATTCAACAATGAAACAATCGTCGAAACCCCAGCAGCTGCTTTCATTAAGCAAGAAGCGACGCATTTACAAGCTAGCAATGATGCAGAATGCAAATTGGCCGTTGGTGATCAAATTGATGATGAGAGTATTGTTGCGGATATTATTCGCGTATATCCGCAAACGATTCCTATACTTCGTAATTTTGGGATGGGATGTCTAGGCTGTCCATCCGCTACAGGTGAAGCACTAAAAAAAGCTGCGGATATTCATGGAATCGACGTAAAAGAGTTAGTAAGTGAATTAAATAAAACGTGTCAAGAAGGAGAAAGAGCATGAGTGCATTTATTGGTCCAATTCATTATTGGTTATATGGAAAAATTAAAATCGTCAACCAAAGAGAAGCCTATATTTTTGAGAAGGCATCGGAATTATGCGGTTCTACAGCTGAGGAACTCAGAGAAACCGTATGGCAAACCTATGGTGCGCCATTACCAGATACGGAGCTTAGCGATTTAATTGATCATGATAATATTCATGGTTGGCTGCATCGGCAGATTCAACTGGCTGAATCTAGGGAAGCTGCATTTATCAAAGAATTGCTTGCAACGTGCGCTGCGCAGGATTTAATAAAGGAAAGCTTTATTCAGCATGGAAAAATGATTGGCAAGGCGGCAAAAGATGCTGGTAAGCAAGATGTAAGCAATGCATCAGGACTATATAAAATACTCAATGATTTTTACTTAAATGGAATGCCTTGTGATCAAGGTGATATGATCGTGTCCTCGACCGAGGAAGAACTTATTTGGGAGAGTGATACTTGTCTGCAAGCACCAAACTGGAAACGTGCTGGTGCGGATTCTGCCTTGATGATGGAATTTTATCAAAATTGGATACAAGCTTTTATTCATGAAGTAAATCCTGCATATAATTTTGAACGAATACAACAAGAAAATGAAAGTGTTTTTAGGTATAAAATCTACAAAATATGCTAATTTTAATAAAGTGAGCAGATAAAAATTTTCTTAGTAGTTTGATTTATGATGAACAGTTCTAAATGCTAAAGAAAATATAATTTTGGAGGAAAAGTATATGAAAGGTTTTGTTGATAAGGAAATTTGTATTGGTTGTGGGATGTGTCCGGGTATTTGTCCGGAGATTTTTGCAATGGATGATGATGATGGAAAAGCGATTGGTCTAGATAAAGAGATTACAAATGACTTGTTTGAAAGTGCGGAAGATGCAAGAGATCAATGTCCTGTTAGTGCAATAAGCTTGGAATAGACAAGAATTAAATGAACAAATGTACAAAAACAAAGAAAATATTGTGATGTGATGCCGGTCACAGGCAAGAGCCCTCCTTTCTGTTAAAATACAATCAAATGATTTTAGCAATAGGAGGGCTCTTGAATATGTCAATGTTTTGTTATCAATGTCAAGAAACTGCGAAAGGTACTGGCTGTACGATGCGTGGTGTATGCGGAAAAACTGCTGATGTAGCAAATCTTCAAGATTTACTCATTTATACCCTTAAGGGAATTTCAGTATATACAATGGAAGCACGTCAAGCTGGAATTGCAACACCAAAGGCAGATAAATTTATTATGGAAGGTTTATTTGCTACAATTACCAATGCGAATTTTGATAAAGCATATTTTGTGGGATTAATTCAAGAAGCATTGGAAATAAGAGAAGAAGTGAAAGCTGCATTAATTCAAGCTGGAAGAAAGATGGATAGTGCCGATGAAAATACAAAATCTGTATGGCAGAAATTAACTGGCTGGCTTGGTGCAAGCGGAAATGAGCAAACGCCTGCGCATGACAGTACACAATGGTTTGCAAATACGGAAGCTGCTTTTGAAGAAAAGGCTGCTGTGGTTGGTATTTTAGCAACAGAAAATGAGGATGTTCGTTCACTGCGTGAATTGCTTACCTATGGGGTGAAAGGAATGGCTGCTTATGCTGAACATGCGTTTACACTAGGCTATAAAGAAGATGCTCTTTTTGCGTTTATGCAAAAAGCACTTGCAGCTACACTTGATGATCAATTGAGTGCCGAAGAACTTACAGCACTTGTGCTAGAATGCGGTAAATATGGTGTTGATGTTATGGCTTTACTCGATAAAGCAAATACAACAACTTATGGAAATCCCGAAATTACCAAAGTGAATATCGGCGTAAGAAATAATCCTGGTATTCTAATTAGCGGTCACGATTTAAAAGATCTAGAAGAATTACTTGAACAAACAAAAGATACTGGTGTAGACGTGTATACGCATGGTGAAATGCTGCCGGCACATTATTATCCGGCATTCAAAAAGTATTCGCATTTTGCCGGCAATTACGGAAATGCTTGGTGGCTGCAAGATAAAGAATTTGCAACCTTTAATGGTCCAATTCTTATGACGACAAATTGTCTGGTGCCACCGAAGGACAGCTATAAAGATCGTGTGTATGTAACCGGTGTCGTTGGGTTCACAGGCCTTAAAAAAATTGATGAACGTAAAAATGGCAAACCAAAGGATTTTTCTGCAATCATTGCGCATGCAAAACAATGTCCACCACCTAGCAGTTTAGAAGAAGGTGAAATTGTCGGTGGTTTTGCCCACAATCAAGTATTGGCACTTGCTGATAAAGTAGTAGATGCAGTGAAAAGTGGTGCGATTAAACGTTTCTTCGTCATGGCTGGCTGTGATGGACGAATGAAGAGCAGAGATTATTATGCGGAATTTGCACAAAAATTACCGAAAGATACAGTAATCTTGACCGCAGGCTGTGCAAAATATCGTTACAATAAACTCGAATTAGGCGATATTGGCGGAATTCCTCGCGTATTAGATGCCGGACAATGTAATGACTCTTACTCCTTAGCTGTAATTGCACTAAAATTAAAAGAAGTATTTGGTCTAGAGGATGTAAATGATCTGCCAATTTCCTATAATATTGCTTGGTATGAACAAAAAGCAGTTATCGTTCTCTTAGCGTTATTGTATCTCGGTGTAAAAAATATTCATCTTGGGCCAACTTTACCTGGATTCCTATCACCAAACGTTGCAAAAGTTCTCGTTGAGAATTTTGGAATCGGCGGTATCACCACTCCAGATGAAGATATTAAAATGTTTATGAAGTAGTAAAAATTCAGTTCGATTATCATCATTGACTTAGTCTTACTTTAAAATAAGGATATTCTATAAATTATAAGGGGCTGTCGCATTGAAAATGCGGCAGCCTTTGTTCGTGCCTGGCCTTTTCCGGAAAAATACGTTCCGAAGGATGAAAAATAACCGACTTACGTTAAGAAATCCGTTTGTCTGAACGAAAGTGAGTTTACGGATTTTAGTAAGTCGGTTATTTTTCAAGTATTTTCGAGGTTTGTGGCCTAGCCTTTTTGGTCCGTTTGTGGCAATGACAAAAGGACACCTATAGGGCGCATGGCGCATTCAGAGTTTTTATAAATTGCAGTATCTATTTACGGCAATTTAATTATACGAACTATGAACGGAGCTTGTAGTATCTAAATTGTTTGGCGATTCTTCAATTGCATCAATTTTAATCAATTTCTTAGGAATTAATATCGTTAATACACCGGCTAGAATTGCAAATCCAGCTAAGACATACATGCTGTAATTGATCGATCCGGTTAAATCTTTTAAATAGCCAACCGCATAAGGTCCAACAAAGCCGCCAAGATTTCCGATAGAATTGATTAAAGCAATGCCCACGGCAGCTGTGGCTTCAGACAAAAATGAACTTGGTAAAGTCCAATAGCTTCCGGCGAATCCATAAATTCCGGCAGTACTGAATGTAATCCAAAATAGACTCCATACAATATCTTGTGTCATTGTTAAAGCAAAGAGACCAATTGCTGAAATCGCGATCGGCAAACCAATGTGATAACGGCGTTCCATGGTTTTATCCGAACTTCTGGCAACAGTAATCATTGCAATTACACCGATAAAATAAGGAATGGTTGATATTAATCCCACGCTTGTATTGGATAAAGTTTGCCCAAGTGATTTGATTAACTGCGGCATCCACATGCTGAGTCCATACATTGCGCAGACATAACCAAACCATATGATGGACAAATGCCAGACACGTCCATTTTTCAATATTTCCCACATCGAAGCATTGGTTTTTTTCTCTTTCGCTTGGCGTTCCAGTTCTAGCTGGCCAATTAGCCAAGATTTTTCTTCGGGTGTTAAAAATTTAGCCTGCTCAGGGCGGTCTACAAGATAAAATAATGTTATAATCCCAAAGGCAACTGCAGGTATACCCTCGACAATAAACATCCAGCGCCAGCCTTCAAGTCCCCAAAGTTGAACATTATCCATAATCCAAGTCGACAGTGGTGCTGTAATGATATTGTTTAGCGCCATACCGGTCATAAAGAAGGCCAGTGTTTTGCCCATATACTTGGAAGGAAACCAAAGTGTCATATATAAGATCATACCTGGATAAAAGCCGGCTTCAGCAATACCGAGCAAGACGCGCATAATGCCTAACTGTGTTGCGGTATGTATAAATCCGGTTCCAATCGTAACAAGTCCCCACGTAATTAAAATACGTGCGATCCAGACGCGACAGCCTATTTTATGCATCATTACATTACTGGGAACTTCAAAAAAGAAATACGCAATAAAAAAAATCCCGGCAATGACGCCGAAAGCTGTGGAGGATATGTTGAGTGCATGGTTCATTTCAAGGGCTGCGAAACTGATATTGACGCGGTCCATCATGGATATGATATAGAGAATAAAGAGAAAAGGGATTAACCGTAGTTGTAATTTATGAATTACCTGTTTTTCGTTAATGGAATTTTCTTTTTCTAGCATGGGATAGTCTCCTTTACTGTTGTAATAAGATTGGGAAACAAATCAAATTTTGAACGGGAGATACCAAATAGACAAAACCATCAAACATTAGACATCGGATGTTAAACTAAAGCTAGTATATTTTATCTCAAAGTGAAAGTCAATAGAATTTTTAGAATATTTCGATAAAGTTTTTAAGGAAATAGTATTGCATAGTCAGAAAATTCATGCTAATATTACATCAAACATTAAACATCAGATGTTTGGCTGATTTAAAGGATTTAAGGTCAAAAAGATTGTGAAAATAAGAGAATAGGAAGTGAGTAAATTCATGCATGCAGAAAGAAGTATAGAGGAATTGCAAGGCATCGCAAATCGAATCAGACTCGATGTGATGAAAATGGTTTATGAAGCAAAAGATGGACATCCGGGGCCCGCTTTCTCGATCACAGATATTATGACTGCATTGTATTTTAAAGAAATGCAGATTGACCCCAAGCGTCCTAGGTGGGAAGATCGGGATCGATTTATTCTATCAAAAGGTCATGCCTGTCCTGCGCTATATGCAGTATTAGCGCATTTGGGATATTTTTCAACTGATGAATTAAGCGGTTTACGAAAAACTGGTTGTATGCTGCAGGGGCATCCGGATATGAATAAAACGCCGGGAATTGATATCACATCCGGTTCTTTAGGAAATGGTTTATCTATGGCGGTGGGCATGGCAATTGCAGCCAAATATCAAAAAAAATCTTATTATACTTATGTCGCTATGGGAGATGGAGAACTGCAAGAAGGTTTGGTATGGGAAGCTGCAATGTGTGCGAGCAGATATAAATTAAATAATCTGATTGCTTTTATTGATCATAATGGCTGGCAAAGTGGCGGCAGCTTAGAAGAAGTAAGTGGAATATTACCAATTTTGCCGAAATGGCAAGCGTTTAACTGGGATTGTCAGGTGATCGATGGACATGATTTTTCGCAAATTCTGCAAGCGATTGAAAAAGCGAAACAAAGTACAGAGAAGCCATCTATGATTATTGCAAAGACGATCAAAGGCAAGGGACTGTCGTTTATGGAAAATGATAATTCCTGGCATAAAAGAGTGCCTACAGATGAGCAGATGTCAGAAGCGATCAAGGTATTGGGGGGACAATAATATGGCTGAATATAAAGGAACCAGAGAGGCTTTCACACGGGCAATAGAAGATTTGGCAAAAGAGAGTGAAAAAGTAGTATTTGTTTCGGCGGATTCGCTTAAGGCGATGCGTGCAACTTCCTTTGCGGATACATATCCGGAGCGCTATATTGAAGTCGGAATTGCAGAACAAAATGCAGTCGGTGTATCAGCGGGATTAGCAAGTGCCGGACTTATGCCTTTTATCGGTACGTATGCAGGATTTCTTACGATGCGCGCTTGCGAACAAGTTCGTACTTTCGTTGCTTATCCGAATTTGAATGTAAAAATAGTTGGGATAAATGGCGGTATCTTTACCGGAGAAAAAGAAGGGGTAACGCATCAATTTTTTGAAGATCTTGCGATTATGCGATCTATTCCGAATATTACAGTTCTAGTTCCGGCAGATGCGCATCAAATGTATCATGCGATTAAGGCGGCAGCGAAGATTGATGGCCCAGTATATATTCGTGGCGGCAGTGGACGTGAGCATACGGTATATGATGCAGAAACGCCATTTGAAGTCGGCAAAATTCGCGTGTTAAAAAAATATGGTAATGATGTTGCTTTATTTGCTAATGGATTTATTTTAAATCGGGCGATAGAAGCTGCACGCATTTTGCATGAAGAAGATATCAATGTGACTTTAGTTGATGTACCAACCTTAAAACCTTTAGATGAAAAGGGGATTGCCAAAGTTTTAGAAGATTGTAAAACAGCTGTTACCGTAGAGGATCATAATGTGATTGGCGGTTTGGCTGATGCGATCTCAAAAGTCAGCAGTACATATTATCCTGCATTGATTGAAAGAGTGGGGCTGCAGGATATCTTCCCTAGCAGTGGCGGTGCCGAAGAAATTTTAGATCAATATGGTATGTCTGTACAAGATATCGTTTGTGCTGTTAAAAAAATGAAGGAAAAGAGGCTAAAACATGTGTGAAAAAATTGTAGTAAGTGTAATTGGTGCAGGCGGAAAAATGGGAACACGGGTGAGTAATAATTTAGCGAAACATGCAACGGAGATTACAATGCATTTATGTGAAAACTCTCCGCAAGGTGTGAAGGGCATTCAAGAACGCGGTTTTTCTGTTACGGATAGTAAGGAAGCTGTACCAAAGAGTGATGTCATTATTTTAGCTGTTCCAGATACCTTGATTCAGGTAGTTTCAAAAGATATTGTCGAATTAATGACACCAAATACTACGTTAATGATTTTGGATCCAGCGGCTGCAGTCGCGAAAGAATTGGCTTTGCGCGATGATTGTACATTTGTTGTGGTGCATCCATGCCATCCATCTTATTTTCTCGATCAAGATACACCGGAAGCACGACAGGATTATTTTGGCGGAGTTGCAGGAAAACAAGATATCGTTATGGCAAAAATCCAAGGCGATGATGACAATTTTGCCAAAGCGAGAAAAATTGGTGAGATTATGTTTGCACCAGTCCTGCATAGTTATGTGATGAGTGTCAGAGACATAGCTTTTTTAGAACCGACACTTGTGGAAATTTTAGGTGCTACGACACTTTATGCTATGGCTGAAACAGTAAAAGAGGCAGAACGGCGTGGAATACCTAGGGCGGCTGCAGAATCCTTCCTTTCGGGTCATATCTATAATTTAAGTGCAAATTTCTTAGGAAAATTAAATGCAAAAGTATCGGATGCCTGTATGGTGGCAATTGAACTAGGAAATCAGTTGGTGCTTCGAGAAGATTGGAAGAAAATTTGGGAAGATGATGTTTTGGATGCAAGTATTCAAGCGATGTTACATCCAAATAAAAAGTAGAAAAGTTTGCAGTGTTTTTTCTCGTTGCGTGTGTTTCCTTACGCTTGATTCATTGCATGCAAAAAATGTTGATGTTATAATGAACTATTAGGTATGCAGAAAATTTGGTAAGGGAGCATTGTCTATGGAAGAAAAGGATAGAAAGGGAAATTTGGCAAGCATATTTGAACCAAAGGAACGGGAGTCTTCCGTAAATTATGTGATCAATAACATAAAAGATTCATTATTGGCACAGCAAATTATGCCGGGCGAGAAACTGCCTTCGGAAATGGAACTGGCGAAACTCTTATCAGTTAGCAGAGGTTCTATTCGTGAGGCTATGAAAATTTTAGCAGCCTTTGGCATTATAGAAATAAAACGCGGAGATGGAACGTATGTAACAAAAGACTTCGAGGGGAAGGTTATTTTTGATCCTTTATTATTCAGTTTTATTTTATCGCAGCCGGCATTCGAGGAGTTAAAAGAACTTAGACTTATGCTGGAAAAGTATATTGTTCGCCTTGCGATACGCAATCAAACCGAGCAAGATATTGCAGTATTAAAGGAATGTAACCTTGAATTAAGAAGCTTGAAACATGCACAGGAAAACATGAGTGAGGAAGATCTCAATGCGTTATTGGAATGTGATTTAAAGTTTCACTATATTCTCGCGAAAATAGCAAAAAATAGGTTGATTGAGAAAATTTACTTATTTGTTTTAGAGTATTTTAAACCATATATTAAAGAGAGTATGAAAAATCAAATTTATTTTACCTTTACTTCCAGTTCATCGCATGAAAAAATATTGGCTGCGATGGAGAAAGATGATCGTGCGCTGGCTGAATTAGCCGTAGAGGCTTCTATTGAGGATTGGGGAAAACTCATGTTCAAATAGGGCAAATAAAAATTGCTTACTACTTATGACAGAGTGTTTACTTTAACGTAAGTAGTAAGCTGAACAAAAAATTTGTAGAAACATTATTTATCTGAATATTCTATTATATTAAAAGGAGGAGTAAGATGAAAGCGGTTGTTTTGGATGGATATGCATTGAATCCGGGGGATTTGTCATGGGGGACACTGGAAGCATTATGTGAAACCGTTGTGTATGAACGAACAGCATATGATACCACAAATTTAGAGCTGATTACCCAAAGAATCGGGGATGCTGAGGTCGTGTACACCAATAAAACGCCTTTGCCTAAAGCGGTGATTGATGCAGCACCAAACCTTAAGTTTATTGGTGTTTTGGCAACTGGATACAATGTTGTAGATGTAGAAGCGGCAAAGGCAAAAAATATTGCAGTTACCAATATTCCTACATATGGAACAGATTCAGTAGCACAGATGGCGATTGCTTTGTTATTGGAAATGTGTCACCATGTCGGAGAACATAATCGTGCTGTGCATAAAGGTGACTGGGAACATAATGCAGATTGGTGTTTTTGGAATTATCCGTTGATTGAGCTAGCTGGAAAGACGATTGGCATTGTTGGCTTTGGGCGAATTGGTCAAGCTGTAGGCAGAATTGCACAAGCTTTAGGGATGAAAGTACTGGCATTTGATAAGCACAAAATTGCAGAGCTAGAAAGTGCTGTACTGCAGTATGCAGACCTGGATGAGATTTTTAAATCAGCAGATGTGATTAGCTTACATTGTCCGTTATTTGAAGAAACGAAAGGTATGATCAATCGCACCAATATTAGTAAAATGAAGGATGGTGTAATGATTATCAATAATTCACGCGGCCCGTTGATTGTCGAAGCTGATTTAGCTGAAGCGCTGAAAAGCGGCAAAGTAGCAATGGCGGCTTTGGATGTCGTATCGACAGAACCGATCCAAGGCGACAATCCATTGCTTGGATTAAAAAATTGCATCATCACACCGCATATTTCTTGGGCACCGAAAGAATCAAGGCAAAGACTTATGGATATAGCCGTTGATAATTTAAAGAGTTTTATTGCTGGTTCACCAAAAAATCTAGTACGTTAAAAGAAAATGACCGACTTACAACAATCCGTGAACGCACTTCGCGTAAATAAAAACGGATTTGTAAATGTAAGTCGGTCTTTTTTTTATACGGAACATATTTTCTAAAAAGCAGCTAGAATGTGGACAAAATAAATATTTAAACCTAATATTAGAAAATAACTAAACCCATCCCAATTATAAACTAGTACGAAGATAGGTTGCTGGTAGGTGAGAAGTGCTCAGATGCTAGGCGCAAAAAAGGGGATGCAAAGGAGTCGTACTTGTGTACGTCGACGAGTATCCCCTTTCTGCAACGACGCAGATGAGTGCTTATCGCCTACCAGCGGCCTGTCTGTCCATAGACTATTTACAATTTGGCATGTGATGATTCCGGTTTCCTTTTTAATGGAATTTCGTATTCACCGGAAGGCGTATAGGCACTATTTACGATATTTAGGCTGGTATCTAGTTTCATTTTTGTGCGATCAAGATATGCCTTGGGTGTGATTCCGATGATTTGTTTGAATATACGGCTGAAATAATGAATGTTTTCGAAGCCTAATTTTTCTGAAATTTGTGTAATCTTTAAATCAGTTGAGATGAGCAAGGATTTTGCCATCGCAATTTTTTTTGCATGAATGTATTTAATAGGCGCGATTCCCATGCAATTTTTAAAATACGTAGAAAAATAGTTCTCAGTATAATTGCAGAGTTTTGCTAATTCTTTAATTCGTAAAGGTTCGTTGATGTGCTCGTTGATATAATTGATTGCCGGCATAATCGTTTGTATTTGCGGATAATTTTTGTACCGAATTGAAGTGGTTATATATTCTGTTGGTGTGATAGCTTCTTGCGTTTCTTGTGAAGCACGCAAAATATAAAGCAGAACTTCGGTCATTTTAGCATTGATGATATCTTGATAAAAACTTTGTGATTGGATACCTTCATGAAACATTTCTTTGATTTGAAAGTCAATGTAATCATTCACTTTATGTTTGAATGGCCCTTGAATAGATTTGAGTTTTTCAGAAAGCTCTTCGCAGCATTGGAATTTTATATCAAAACTTAGAAATTCATCAATACCGTATATTTCATGCGGTGTTTCCGGAGGAATCATAATAAGGCTTTTGGCAGTTGCGATACATTCCGTTTGATCTATAACAACTTTCGCTGTGCCACTTAAACCGTAAATATAATGAAAAAAAGTATGTGTATGGCGTTCGATATAATCGAGTTTGGATTTCTTTTGCTTTACAATACGATGGACAATAATAGTTTGTAGCATAGTAGACACCTTCCTCACACTAAAGTCATGAGAGAACTGATATAATTTTAATTCTAATGTATTTAGTCAGAAGTTTCAAGAAAGGGGGCAATTTTTGTCGAAAATAAAAAGAATAGATATAAAATTGCGAATTTTTGTGTAAATACAACTTCAAGAGGATCAAATATAATTAATTTGTACAGAAAATACAGAATATATGAATTTAAAAAGGTGAGGGGAAGAATCTGTAGCTGATTTAGATCATGTAAAATTGTTTTCGTATTTAGCATTTAAAAATAGAAAGAAAAGATACAATATTTCGAATTTTTGTGCAAATACAAACAACTGTAATTGCAATATAATGAAGTTGCAAAAAGATATTATGGATGAGGGAGGATTTGGTTATGAGAATTATTGAAAGAGAAGCGATTTATAAAAATATGCTTCCAGGAAGAATTATTCAAGGCGCGGTAGGCAAGAATTCTGCGCTCGACAGCAAAAAAATGACAGTTTCTTTTGCTACGTATTCTGCAGAAAGCGGGCCTATGGAGCCACATAATCATGCGGAAGAAACCGTGGTCGTTCTTGATTGTAAGAATGGTTGGGTAAGAAGAGGCCCATCCAAAGAGAATTTAAATGAAAAACATATGCTTCAAAAAGGTACTGTTATGTATTTTGATGAACTCGAATGGCATGTATTTGAATATGGTGAGGGCGGCTATATTGATGCACTGTGCATTTATGGTCAAGTAGATAATATTCGTCCGGAAGAAATTAAAGCACAAAAATAATGGTTGAGGAGAGATGAAGATGGCAAAGGAAATTATCGGTGTAATTCCACCAATTATCACACCAGTAGATGAGAAGGAAAATGTGGATGAAAAGGGATTACGATTATTAATTCGCAGATGTATTGACACAGGAATTCATGGTATTTTCGTAGCAGGCTCCAATGGAGAAACGATGGCGCTTACACAAAAGGAAAGAAATCGTGCGATTAAAATTACCTTAGATGAAACAAAAGACGCAGTACCTGTCCTTAGTGGTGTAATGGATGCAAGTACAAGACGTGTAATTGAAAACATTAAAGAATTAGAACAAATGGGTGGTAAAGTTGCTGTTGTAACTCCTGTTTTCTATGCACGTCATGCAACGCAGGATGAAACAATCCGTCATTTTGAAGAAATTGCACGTCATACGGAAATCGATTTGATGATTTATAATATTCCACCTTTTACGGGGCAAACGCTTACCCCACAAACGATCTTTAAGATTGCTGAAATTGATAAAGTAATTGGCTATAAAGATACAACTGGGCGTCTACCGGATTTCCTTGCTTGTTTAGATCATTTTAAAGGCACAGATTTCGTTTTGCATCAAGGTGCTACGAATTTGGCTGCAGTCAGTCTTTTGATGGGAGCAGATGGTTATATTCCATCTATGGCACCACTGTATCCAAAACCTTTCATTAAACTTTTTGAATATGGTCAAAAAGGCGATGTAGAAAAAACGAAGTATTATGATCAAATCGTTGGTATGACTTCCGCAATTTGGCCAATGGCAAAAAGTCAAACAGCATCAACAAAATATGCATTGAGTAAATTAGGATTCCATCATCGTGTAGTTCAGCCATCGGAACCGATCACCGAGGATCAGATGAAAGCAATTGACAGCAAAATAGCGGAAATTGAGACTTATTTAGCTGCGCAAAATCTGCTTGATTAAAAGTAATAAGAAGATAATTCAGTAGAGAAAGAAGGTTTGAAGATACAATGGCAAAAACAGTGCTAATGTCACATGCTTTATATGAGACGGGCATGGCTGTACTAAAAGAAAATGCCGAAGTTATTGTTGCTAACAACAGTGATATGCAGGCGGTTTTAGATGATTTAAAAAAAGCGGATGGCCTTATCCTCCGTGTTGGAAAAATCACACGTGAAATTATGGAAGCATGTCCGAATCTTAAGGTAATTGCCCGCCCTGGTGTCGGCGTAGATAATGTAGATATGAAGGCGGCTACAGAACTTGGCATTCCAGTAGTCATTGCACCGGGAACGAATAAACGATCCGTTGCTGAACATGCTGTTGGGATGGCGTATGCGATCACGAAAAATATTGTAGAAAGCCACACGGAAACAAGCAAAGGAAATTTTAACATACGCAATAAATATATGGCAATTGAACTTGAACGGCATCATGTGGGGATTGTAGGTTTTGGTAACATCGGCAGAGAGACAGCAAAAATATTTGCTAATAATGAAATGCAGGTGCACGTCTATGATCCGTTTGTAGCGAAAGAAGTCGTTGAGGAAGAATATCACTACGTTTATCATGCAGATTTGGCAGATTTACTGAAAGTATGTGATGTGATATCTCTGCATATGCCTTCCTTGCCGGAAACACGCAATATGCTGAACACTGAACGCTTTGCTCAGATGAAAGACGGTATTTTTATTGTAAATTGCGCACGTGGCGATATCATTGACGAAGATGCTTTATATGACGCTTTAAAGAGTGGCAAAGTGGCTGGTGCAGCAGTAGATGTTTTATGCTCCGAACCTATGGATACATCCAGTAAACTCTTTAGTTTACCTAATTTCATCGCTACACCGCATATGGCTGCACTTACACAAGAGAGTGCGGATCGTACCTCTAGATTGACAGTAGAGGGTACTTTAGCCGTACTGCGAGGCGAAAAATGGGATAAAGTAGCGAATAAAGAAGTGTATCAGCATAAACGCTGGCAAGAAAATAAGTGATTAGAATAAAAAAGATCTCCCATTGAACAGGAAAATGGCTTTATCGCCAAAATCATGCAATAGGAGACAAGTAAAAACGAATAATTAAAGTTTAGCATAAAAGAGAAAAAAATACTATATAGAAATGCGATAAATAGGCTTTTGCTCGAGCGCTTTTGTAATCGAGTGTGTGACGGGCGCGTAAGTCTTTGGTTTGACTGCGGTTTAGGCGGCGCACAAATACCACCGCCTAGCGTAAGTCACTAGCAATAAAATTGAAGTTTGAATTGTGAGAATAATTTAAATTTTATATTAAAGTTAAGGGAGATGAGATAGTGGATCAGGAAGTAAAAATTCCGAATAAAAGATGGATGTATATTATACCTGCTACAATTATATTGTATATCATGACTTTTATGGATCGGATGAATATAAGTTTTGCCATTGCCGGGGGAATGCGTGAGGAACTTGGGCTGAGTATGACAATCGCCGGCCTGGCAGCAGGAATTTTCTTTATTGGTTATATATTTTTGCAAATTCCGGGCGGTTATATTGCGGAAAATAAAAGCGCCAAACATTTTATTACGTTTACGATTATTGGTTGGGGTACGCTGACAATCATCAATGGATTTGTCACAGAGGAATGGGAATTACTTGTTATTCGATTCCTATTAGGCTTTGTAGAAGGTGGCGTTTACCCTGCCATACTTGTTATCTTAGGAAATTGGTTCCCGGAAAATGAAATTGGTCGAGCAAATGCAATGTTTATGACGAGTACTTCGCTTGCTGCAATTATTACAAATCCTGTTTCTGGATGGATCGTAGAGAACTATCATTGGCAATGGTTATTTTGGGGTGAAGGGGTCGTATCTTTACTTTTGATTTTCATCTGGCTGCCATTGATTGAAGATACACCGGAAAAAGCAAAATGGTTATCTGATGAAGAAAAAAATTATTTAGTTTCTACGTTGAAGAAAGAAAAAGAGCTTGCTGTTGAGGAAATGAAGAAAAATCATGTAAAAGTATCTTGGAAAGAGCTGCTGTTAGACAAAAATATGTGGCTGCTTATCCTAATCTTCAACTGCGGCATGATTGGTGCATATGGATTTAATCTCTGGCTGCCAACCATTTTGAAAAACCTTACGAAGATGGGGATGACAAATGTCGGATTACTCAGTGTTCTGCCATATATAACTTCAATTATTGGTTTGTATGTGATCGGATACTTTTCTGATAAAACACAAAATCGTAAATTGTTTACAGCACTGCCGCTCGTTTGCTTTGGGGTGGGGTTATGGTTGTCCACGATATTTTCTGATAATACTTGGGTATCTTTTTTTATCATCATCATGACGGGTACCTTTATAAAGTCGATGCCGTCTTCTTTCTGGACGATGGTGCCAATGTTGTTCCCGCCGGGGTCAATTGGCGCGATCAGAGGCTTTATTAATGCACTTGGAAACTTGGGCAGTTTTGCCGGGCCATATATGGTTGGACTGATCACGAGTACGTATGGAATTCAGTATGGCTTATACAGTCTAGTCGGCTTTTTATTCTTGGGTGCCTTTTTGGTTATTTTTCTACCGGCAAAAACAGCGGGAAAATAATTGGAGTCTAAGGGAACTGTATCTGAAATTTAGAAACAAAAAAGAGATTTTCGCAGTTAAACGCGAAAATCTCTTTTTTATAAAGCGACGCTAGATGAGAGAGCCTCTATCATACGTGTAATCAAATTCGACAGAGGAAATGTTATTGGACACGATAGGATCTCTCACTGGATCGGGTAATAAAGTATAATCTTTTGCAGAGTAGGCCTTATAGCGCCGCGGTTTTTGCAGAAAATATCCTCTATCATTCGGCCCATATCCAATTTTAGATTTTTTCATCGTCACAAAACCTCCTTTGAAATGATGGTGCTGTATGACATAGCTTAGTGTTCCAATTATTGTGAAATGTATTTATAGTTTTGTTGTATTTATACAAGTGTAAGTAAAAAACAGGTGGTGAAGAGATAATAAAAAAAGATATTGACAATCATTATCAATTATAATATATTATAAGCAAGAATGATGTTGAGCTTAAAAGAATAAAGCATTGCTTTTCCTAGAATATTTAAAGCGTTTTATATTTTAGTGCAGAGCGCAAGAAAGAAAGCCAGGAGCTTCATTATGTAAAATTATTGCATAGGAGGCTCTTTTTTTATTGGAAAAATTAAGAAATAGGAGTGTGATTGAGGGGGTTATATTAAATTCATAAAGAATTTTGACATCACAAGCTTAAAATGTTAACATCGATAATGATACTGATAATCATTATCGATGATTTAAAATTATATTAGGAGGTATTTATGTATAATAAGGTATCAAGGAAGAAAATTTTGTGTTCTGCGCTTTCTATTGGGGTGCTATTGGGGAGTTATGGTGGTGCATCAATCGTGTATGCGGAGTCTGCACCGGAGCCTAAAGCTGAATCTGCGATTGAATTGGAAGATTCTTATGTTCATCCGGATTATGTCGAAGTCGAACGATTAAGGGACACGAAACAGATTATCGTTATCAGAAAAGAGGATATTGAGGGTAAGGGGTATAGGACTGTTTCAGATGTATTGCAAGACGTGCCTAGTATTAGTGTTGGCGCAACTTTTATGGGAGATATTGATATTCGAGGACAAGGCGATGGTCAGGCTACAAGAAATATTCAAGTACTGTTGGATGGTTCTCCTATTACTACAATATCAGATCATCCAGCAAGAACAAATTATGATGTAGTTCCAATAGAGCAAATCGAAAAGATCGAAATTATTCCTGGTGGTGGATCTGTACTGTATGGTTCAGGTGCCGCTGGCGGTGTAATTAATATCACAACGAATCTGCGTAGTATGGATAAACCGAAAAGTTCAATTTCTACAGAATGGAATTCAGATGGTTATCGGCTTAATCTAAATTACGGAGAAAAAGTTAACGATAAAATAACGACAGAAATTGGCTACTCGAAGTTGGATCGAGATTTATATTTTAAAAATACCTATAGAGATAGTGAATATCTTTCTGTAGGAGTTCGATATGATGTTGGACAAGGTGAACGTCTGACCTTTAGGGGAAGCAATTTGAAAGAAACAGGTCGATTTGTCAACAGCGTGCAATTGGATAAGTTGAATGAAGTAGGAAGGGATTATGAACCAGCGGAGTTTACCCAAATTGTTGGAATAGATGAAAATGGACAACTGATAAAAGAAACGAGAAAAAGATATTTAGATAGTGAGCGAGATTTAGATTCCTATAACATCACCTATCAAAAAAATTTGAATGATAAATGGAGATTTAGCAGTGATCTTTTTTATACGAGTGGATTTTATAGAAATTCTTGGTTTGACTATGTCAAAGTTGATCAAGAGACAAAAGGTGTAAAATTCAAGTTAGATCATGCTTATGGTGAAGAGAATAATTTGTTGATTGGGATAGATTATTACAAGCAAAAAGCAGAAAATACATATGATAGTCGTAGTGATGTAGGAGGCGTTGTTAAAGTTAAGCCAATAAGAATAAATTATGGAACCAATACAACTGCCCTTTATTTATTAAATAATATAAAAAATGGAAAGTATACTTTCACACAAGGGGTACGACGTGAGAAAAGCGAATTAGATTTTGATAAAATTGAGGCTCAGTTTGCAGGGGATGGGACTAAAAAACAATGGAATACAGCGGCAGAACTTTCTACGGCATATCATTACAGTGATACAGGACGAGTTTTTGGGAGATGGGAACGAGGATATACTGCTCTACATGGTCCAGAAGTAGCAGATAAAGTAACTGTTAATGGGAAAAAGATACTTGTTCCGACGCAAGCAGAAAATGAAAAATTTGATCTTTTTGAAATCGGGTTACGAGATAAGATGGGGATATCCACAGTGAATTTAACGTTATTTAGCTCTAATACAGATAATCAGGTCTCCCGAGTAAATATTGATAAGAATACCATCAATATGTATCAAAGTAAACGTAAAGGGGCAGAACTTTCTTTCACACAAAAAATTGGTAAACTATCTATGGAAGAAGGATATGCATACTTACGAGGAAGGAAGAATTATACTGCTGCTGGACGTGAACTTGCAAACAAATATGGTGAAAAGATGTTGGCATTGACCCAAGATGGACTTATGAAAGTTCCTAAACATAAAATAAACTTGAATGCAAATTATGCATTTGACGATCAATTCAGTATGGGATTGAACTATACTTATGTTGGAAAATACAATAATTTTACAAGAGTTGTGGATAGAGATGACGCTGGTTTGATGCAATCTCATTCTTTACTCGATTTAGACTTAAAGTATAAAGTAAATAAAGATATGGAATGGTACGGTGGCGTCACAAACCTCCTCAATCGGCGATATTATGACTATGGATATAAAGCTTCAATTGTTCCAGGTTCCGCTCGTACTTATTATTTCGGTGTAAAACATAATTTTTAAGGAAAGTAGAGATTGAAAATGGAAATTATTACTTTATTTCATAAGGGCGGCTTGGTCATGTATCCAATCGTATTGGCTTCGGTGATTACCGTGATGATAACGATCGAAAGATATTTATATTATAAGAAATCAAAAAGCAATGTAGAGTTGCTCGCGGCGGAATTGCCGGAAAAACTTATGCAAAAAGATTTTAAGGGTGCGGAACAAATCTGTCAGAATGCGGGTGGTATCGCGGCGACGGTTTTGCTGCATGCGCTAAAAAACATTAAGTATCCGGGAAAACAACGTGATATTTTGGAAGGTACAGCGAATCGTGCGGCTTCTATATTGCGACAATATTTGAGTTATTTAAGTGTGATTGTTACGATGTCACCGTTGCTTGGGCTTTTAGGTACGGTAACAGGGATGATTCAATCTTTTAGTGTACTTGCTATTTCGGAGGGACAACCTTTTGCAATTACGGGCGGTGTCGGAGAGGCTTTGATTGCAACGGCAACGGGACTTTTAGTGGCAATTTTTGCTCTAACGCTGCATACGTATTTGTCGCATAAAGCCAATGCTTTGATTGCCGATATTGAATATACTTCAACGATTTATTTGACTGCGATTCATGGAGGAAAAGATGAAAATTAGGTCTTTGCAATCCGAAGAACAGCCCGCTTTAATGATTATCCCGATGATTGACATCATTTTTTTCCTTTTGGTCTTTTTTATGATGAGTATGCTGTCCATGGTAGAGCAAAAAAGTATTGCTTTAACTTTGCCGGCAGCCGAATCTGCACAGGTCAATACAGCGAAAACAATTCCAATCACAATTACGAAAGAGGGACAGGTTTATTGGGAACGTGATGCGATTTCGATCAATGAACTGGAAAAGAAACTGGTTCTTGAGAAACGGGAAAATAAAGAAGTCAGTGTTATTCTAAGAGGTGATGAGGCTTCTTCTTATGGTAAAATCGTCCGTGTTATGGATACGGTTAAAAAGGTTGGAATCGCAAAAGTATCTATAGCCACGGACAGTCAATAGGTGATTGTAATGTATAAAAGAGAACCTTGGAAAAAATATTTTTCCGCATCGTTAGGCGTTCATGGTATCTTTGTTGTATTGATTCTTTTGGCTGATTTGCATTTTCCAATGGATAAAATAGTACCTGCCAGTGCATTAAGTGTAGAATTTGTTGACAGCAAGGATGCAGGGCAAAGCGGTGGTGGCGGAGGAGATGCAGGCGCAAGTTTTGGCGAAAATACAGTACCGATTGCAGCGCCGCAAACAAGTAAGAGTATGCCATTGCAAGAGAAAGAATTTTCTATGCAAAATACCAATCCTTTGGAGGGTGAACAGGAAACTCTGCAAGAGGATGTTGGGCAATCAGCGCAATTCACTGAAAAACAGTCAACTAGTAATCAACGCACAGCCGCGTCTGGAAATACGGATACAAGTGCGAGCAGTGGAAATGGCGGAGAAAATAGCAGTGGCAATGACGGCAATAGCGGTACCGGAAGCGGCAGTGGAGAGGGAATTTTTGATGGCGGAGGATTTTCTGCCAATGGAGATGGTACGTATACCGCATTAAGTGCGGATGGAATCTCTTACAGGATTCTTCAGGATGCCGAAGCTGCTTATCCGGATGAGGCTCGTTCTATTGGTTATAGTCGTAAAGTCAGTGTACAAGCTAAAATTTTGGTTGGCTTAGACGGCGGCGTGGAGCAGGTGGAAATATTGAATTCTGCACCTAATCTTGGTTTTAGAGAATCGGCAGTACGAGCTTTACGTAATATGCAGTTTGCACCGATTTATTATAAAAATCACAATATTAAGATGTATTTTATTAAAACGATTCATTTTCAACCGCAATAAAATACATAGAATCTTAAATGCTGTATAAGCAAAGAAAGCTCTAATTGAGCTACAGTGGCAGTAGAGTTTTCTTTAAAATATTATGAATTTAGAAGAAACAAAAACTTAAAATAGATATTGACAAATATAACATATAGGATTAATATGTATTATACAAAGAAGTTGTATATTCTAAATGCATGTATGCGGTTGACTAGAAAACTAGAGACCAATTCCTTTAAAAGGAAAGGTCTCTTTTTCATTTTTTTATTAAATCAAAAATGTGGTTTATGCTAATATTGTTGCGACTGATTAGGAAATTTACCTAAAGGTCATATTTCACTTATTTCTTAATGAAATGGGTAAAATATGACCTTTTTTCTTTTAGCAAAATGGCAAGAGAGGTGTTTAAAATGTGCATAAGATAAACGAGGGAGTACTTGATGTAGTTATTTAATGTTATGAAGGAGAGCGTGATGATGAAAAAAATAAATGTCTGGTTGCCAGTTCTTTCGGTAATTTTTGCAATTATAATTGAAGTTTTCTTAACAAATTCCAGCAAGCATACGATTACGAAACAGCCATATTTATTGTATTTCCTGATTGCAATTGGTTTGTTCTATGCGTCAATTGCAATCGCAGCTTACTTTAATGGCAAAATGAAGAGTTGGGCTGAAGAGAGTGCGTTGTTTACGGCTGTTGCTATTTTAAGTTTAAATTTACTAAATATCGTTACGAAAAAATTTGCATTATTACCTGTGATTTTTTTCCCATCACCGGATAAAATTTTGAGTGTTATGTTTGAGGATTGGGAATTTTTACTGACATGCTTGACTTCTTCGGGGAAACTGCTGTTTACAGGGTACATTTATGGAGCGGTAGCCGGTTTTATTACAGGTATTGCAGTTGGTTTTAGTAAACGAGCGGCCTATTGGGTGAATCCGTTGATTCGAACGCTCGGTCCCATTCCAGCAACAGCATGGATTCCTATTGTATTGATTAGCTTTCCTACCACCTTTTCTGCCAGCAGTTTTTTGATTGCTCTTGCAGTATGGTTCCCGACTGCAGTCATGACCAGCAGCGGCATATTAAATGTACAGAATGCGTATTTCGAGGTTTCCAGCACGCTTGGGGCAGGAAGATTATATCAAATTTTTAAAGTTGGTGTTCCGGCAGCGATGCCGCATATGTTTATTGGCTTATTTAATGGGACTTGTGCTTCTTTTATTACATTGATGACGGCTGAAATGCTGGGCGTTAAAAATGGAATTGGCTGGTATATAAATTGGCAGAAGGATATGATGGCATACGCCAATGTATATGCGGGGCTTATTATCATCGCAGTCACCTTTTCGATTCTGATAACGCTATTGTTTAAAGTGCGTGATTATGTACTTGTTTGGCAGAAAGGAGTCATAAAATGGTAGGTGAAATCAAGGTTGATAGGGTTGTAAAACGATTTACGCAGCAAGATGGAAAGGTAATCATTGCACTAAGTGGAGTTGATCTTACCATTAAAGCCGGAGAATTTGTGTCATTTATTGGTGCATCAGGTTGTGGAAAATCAACATTGCTGCGGTTGATTGCGGGCTTGAATTGTGCGGATGAAGGAAAACTTTTTATCGATGGAGAGGAAATCGTTAAGCCATCTTATGAACGAGGTTTGGTATTTCAAAATCCGATGCTTTTTCCTTGGCTCAATGTATATCATAATGTTGCTTTTGGGTTAAAAGCGCGCAATGTATATAAAGAAAAGAAGGCAGAAGTGGAAAGATTCATTGATTTAGTGGGTTTGTCAGCATTTCATAAATCGTATCCGCATCAGCTGTCGGGCGGAATGGCACAACGTGTGTCATTAGCACGTGCATTGGTGAATCATCCTAAAGTATTGCTTTTAGATGAGCCGTTGGGCGCTTTAGATGCATTTACTCGTATGAATATGCAGGATGAGTTAATTCGTATCTGGAAAGAAAGACAGACTACGATGATTATGGTAACACACGATGTAGATGAAGCGATTTACCTCTCTGATCGTATTATTGTGATGACACCGCGCCCGGCAAAAGTTGAAAAGTGTATTGAAGTACAACTTGCAAGACCGAGAGATCGCAGTAATCCGGAGTTCTTAAATTTGCGTACCGCAATTTTGAAGATATTAGATTTGGCTGGAAATGAAAAAGAATTGGACTATTACTTATAAGGAGAGGATTCTGATGAAAAAAAGATTGGTATGGATTTCTATGATGCTTATTATTTCATTACTGATGACAGCTTGCGGAGGTCAGCAAGCTGCGACCGAGAAAAAGGAAGATTTGGTCTTAAAAGTCGGTTATAGTGGCAGCTTATGCGAAGCACCGGTGCATATTGCTTTAGAAAAAGGCTTTTTTGAAGAGGAAGGTTTGAAGGTAGATTTAATAAAATTGGCACCAGGGACTGCTTTTGAAGCTGTAACAGCAGGACAGGTGGATGCAGGATTTGGTCTTTTGGCAAGCTTAGTCCAACCTTTGTCAAATGGTTTGCCGATCAAAGTTACGACCGGTTTGCATACCGGTTGTGATAAGGTATTGGTATCAAATGGTTCAAACATAAAAACGCTTACGGATTTGAAAGGAAAACGTATTGGTGTTCCTAGTATGAACAGCAGTCCAATTATTTTTGCCAAACGTGCGCTTGCTGATGCAGGTGTCAATGTTTCACAGCAAAATCCTGAAGTTGAATTTGTTGTGTTTAGTCCTTCGGAGTTACCACTGGCATTAGAAAGAGGAGCAGTAGATGCACTGGCGATGAATGATCCAACTGCATCGGTAGCCATAAAAGAAAATAGTCTGATTACTTTGGTTGATTCAGCAGTAACTAAACCGTACAATGAACAATATTGCTGTGCAGCTTATGTTCGTGATAATATTGCAAGTGATTCACCGGAAATTGCGGCTAAATATACGCGTGCTATGCAAAAGGCAAGTGCGTGGATCGCAAAGAATCAGGATGAAACTGCTAAAATTCAGGTTGAGAAAAAGTGGGTGCCGGGAGATCCTGTATTTAATGCATCCGTGTTAAAAACTTACAATTATGTTCCTTCAGCGCAGGGCGCTTATGATGCATTTGGCATAACAGCGAAACAATTACAGCAAGTAGGGATGATCGATAAAGGGGTTGATACAGATGCCTTGCAAAAAAACAGTTTTCTTCTATTAAAAGATCAAGGAATCCAATAAAACGGTTTATTTTGCAATGAAGCATGAGCAGTATTTTACTGAAACGTATAAATTTTGTTTTCGCAATAAAATATATACTGTTATGAGCTGATCAGATGACTGAAGGCTAAAGGAATTTCTTAACGAGATTCCTTTAGCCTTTTTTATATATAAATTAAATTAAAGCTTCGTAATCCAGTGGAGGAAAAGAACGTAAGTGTTTTAGAGTGAGCATTTAAAACCTCAAAAGGTATGGATTAAGATAGGAGAATGCGTTATGAATCTAAACAAATATTTTGTTATTGCTTGTATTGTTTTTATCCTTGCTATATTTGGTTTTTACACAGGGATAAATCATCCAGCGATGGATAAACCGCCTGTATTGGAAACCGGACAAGAGGTGCATCATCATGACAGCAATAAAAATTGACAATGAAAGGCGGGGTAAAAATGAAGTTAGATAAAGCATTTTATTGGTTAGCAATTCTTACAAGTGGAATTTTACTTGCTTTGCCAGCTATTGTTCCTATCTGTCCGATCGAGGCAAAGCCAATGCGGTGCTTTTTTACATTTCAATCAGAATTTCTATTTGCTTTGCTTTCCTTTATCATAGCGATTAGTTTATTTTTTACTACGGAGAGTGAAGCAAAAAGGCTGAGCGGCAGTTTCTTATTCTTTATTGGTATTATAATTTTTATTTTGCCTTTTTCATGGAGTCTTGGTATTTGTGGACATAACGATAGTCCTTGTCACCTAACAGCTGCGTTGACTAAAGGGATAAGTATAGTTTTAAGTGTAATTGGTGCATGGATTGCTGTACGTAAGAATCCAGTTTCCGATGAGGCATAATAAAATGATGCATTTAATCTTAAAATCTTTATGGCATCGACGTGTTCAAAATATCGCCTTATTATGTTCAATTGCCGTGGGAATCTGCATGGTTTTTTCTGTAGCTTTAGTGCAATATGGGGTGTCGGAAGGAATGGAGAAGGCAAAGCAGCGACTTGGTGCGGATCTCTTGGTTGTTCCTGACAGCGCAACGATAGAACCAGGTGAAATTTTGTATGGTGGATCACCGCAAAATATTTATATGGAAAAAGATATTGAACAAAAAATTGCAACAATTGCGGGCGTAAAGCGTGTTACAGCGCAGTTTTACTCGCAAACACTTGATGAAGAATGTTGTAATATTGGTGAACCAGTTCGTTTGGTTGGATTTGACCCGGAAACAGATTGGCTTGTACAGCCATGGCTTAAAAATATCGGGAAGCTTCAGCTGGAAAATGACGAAGTCATTGTTGGGGCAAAGGCGTCTGGCTTTTCATCACAAAAAATTTTCATTTTAGGAAAGATTTTTCGAGTTGCAGCAGTTATGGAACCAAGTGGTACTGGGATGGATCAATCTATTTTAATGAATATCGAGGAGGCGCGTGCTCTCGCTGGAAAATCTGCCAGTTTACAAGAAGTTTTTGATGTTCAAGGCGCACCAATTGATTTGCTTTCGGCGGTGTTGGTTGAAACAGAAGCAGATGCCAATGTTTCTTCTGTTCGTAAGCAGATAGAGGCAATTGATAATGTACACGCTTTTTCAGCAGTAGAAACAAAACAGCAGATCTATGGTCAGATTGTTATTCTTACCGGGCTTTTATTGGCAGTGGCCTTTTTAACAATGCTTGTTTCCCTAATTCAGCTATTTTCTCGATTATATTCTTTGATCTTAGAACGGCAGAGCGAATTTGGACTGTATTTAGCGTTGGGGGCTGTGCCTAAGACGATTTTGACGATTATTATAACAGAAGCGGTATTGTTGTGCGGAATCGGTTCGCTGGCTGGGCTAGTGCTTGGTTATGGTTTATATGTCTGGTTGATTGATTTCATTATGGTACATCAGGCCTTTCCTTTCGTCTATTCCAATGCTGCTACGGTAGTGCTACTGGGGGCTGGTATTTTTGGTGCGTGGACATTGATTGGCGCAATTGCCGCATTAATTCCTGCCTATCGCAGCAGTCATATTGAACCAAATTCCGTTATGGTACGTGGAGAATACGATTGAAGGGAGCATGCTTGTGGCGATATTGAAGATAGAAAGTGTAAAAAAATATTATGAGAAAGAAATTATCTTAGCAGGGTGTAATTTAGAAGTTAAAGAAGGCGAACTGGTATCTATCGTTGGGCAATCTGGAAGCGGAAAGACAACAATGCTTTCCCTTATGGGGTTATTACAAAATCCTACGGATGGGCAAGTCGTAATTGATGGCGTAAATACGGTGGGATTGAATACAGAGGCGAAAGCTAAACTTCGCAGTACATATATTGGTTTTGTTTTTCAGCGAGCTAGGTTGGTAGGCGCTCTTACAGCCATTGAAAACGTTCTTTTACCTGCATGGCTCTTATCGCACAAAAATTCATTGGAAAAACGAGCAAAAGACTTGCTTATAAAACTTGGCTTACAGAACCGTCTTGATTTTTTGCCAGAAAAATTAAGTATTGGTCAAATGCGGCGAGTTGCGCTGGCACGAGCACTTTTGTTAAATCCTAAAATTATTTTGGCGGATGAACCCACCAATGATTTGGATTCTGATACTGCAAATCTTGTTTTTGAGCATTTAAAAATGGCCAGAGATAACGGTGCCGCAGTGGTTTTAGTAACACACGACCAAAACTATGCTTGTCGTGCGGAGCGTTTGGTTGAGTTAAAAGAGGGGAGATTGTATGAACAAAAGAAATAAAAGACAATTGTAGGTTCCGATGTATTTATATGTTCTACAAAAATAAAAACAACTGAAATAAAAAATCAGTTGTTTTTTTATAGAGAAAAGTTCTAGCGATGGTAGATCATGTCTACAGACTAGAGAACTTAGCTGATATGTATTTTTAAGATAAGAAAAATAGCATTATTATTTGTATTTTTCTTGTAAAACTTTTAAATCGTCATTATATTCTTTTGCAACTTGTTGCAATTCTTGTCGTTTTTTATTAATATCATCAAGCGTTGATTGATCAAATGAATCTGTTTGAACGGCTTGAATGATTTTATTGAGTTCTTCTAATGTCATATCCATTTGTTTTATCGCTTTGTCGTGCAGATCTTGCACTTCTTTTGTTTTAGGTTTATAGGCTTTTTGTTTGTCAGCTATTGTTGTAAATTTCTGTACTACATCATTAAGTGCAGCTAGTTTTTCTTCTTTGCTATTCATGGATTGGCGATTGCTCATAATTTGGCTGGCTTTACTGTTAAAATCAGCTATGATCGGGCCTGCTTCAGCGCTTGATGTTTGCTGGAATTTCATGTATTCGTCTAAATCGCTTTTGACTGAGTTGCCACAGCCGGCAACAATAACTAATACGAAAATGGCCAATACTGCAAATATTTTTTTGTTCAAATGTGTATCCTCCCAATTGTGCTAAATTCTCTAGTCTCTATACTTGAACGGAGCGCAGAACATTACATTTTCATATAAAGTCCTATGATTCCAATGATTAAAAAAAGAAATGATAAGCAAAACTTATTAAATTTAAGTAGAAAATAACTATTTATTAATATATTATGCAATTTGCAGAAAGTTGTCAATTGAGTAATTTATACTATATTGTTACACAACTGGCGAAAAATTTATATTTTGGATATTGATTATTTTAGCTAAATTTTTGAGGCCATGTTGTTTAGCTTTGTATACGTCGCCAAACTGTAACTTGTTGAATGATACAGATGAAAACTGAGCGCTGGGATTATCTGTTTAGCGTTTATTGCAAATGGAATACATAAATATTCTTAATTGTGATTTGACAAAGTTCTACGAATTTCATATCATGAATGATGAAACATTTACTTAAATTACATATTTATAGTAAAAAATAATATTTAGGGGGATTTTATGTCAGATTTTTTAAATTATAGCGGTGTTGTTTGCGCAGTCATTGGATTAGTTTATTTATTTTTGTTTTGTGTTAGTATGATTATACCGAGTATGCAAAAGAACTGGAAAAAGTATCTTTTTCGTTCGTTGTTATTTATTGGGATTGCTTTCTTGGAAGTATTCATTTTAATTCAGTTAGGATTGCCAATTCTATAATTGTTCTAGTTCATTCATTTTAGTATAATAATAGCGAGGGGAGTATCCTCTCGCTATTTTTTGATGAAAAGAAAAATAAATTATGATATATAGTGTAGGAGCTCTGTAGAAAAGGCAAGAGGAGAAATTTATGATTTTATTAGATCCCCGGAGTAAGACGCCACTTTATAGGCAGCTATATCAACAATTGCGTATGAAAATTCTATGTGGTGAAATTTCTCCTAAGACAAAGCTTATTTCAAGCAGGCAGCGATCTGTGGAACTTCATGTGAGTCGAAATACTGTAGATACAGCGTACCAACAGCTTTTGGCGGAAGGCTATGTTGTCGGTAAAGCAAGAAGCGGTTATTATGTTGAGCCAGTGATGCATCAGGTAAATGCAGATGCTGCGCTAAGTGAGGAAGAGCCTCCAGTGATGTGCAGCGGAACGGAGAAGAACACCCTATATAATTTTATGTATGGGAGTCTTCCTGTTGATACGTTTCCTTTTTCAAAATGGCAGCGTTTGACGAATCTATGTCTTCGTGAACATGAGGCTGAAATGCTGCGTTATGGCTCGAGTATGGGAGAATTCGGACTTCGTAGAGAAATTGTAAAATATCTACGTGCATATCGTGATGTAAATTGTACAGTGGATCAGATTTTAATTACTTCGGGAACAAAACAATGTATCAGCATCGCTTGTCAGCTGCTGCAATCTTTTACTGCGGATATAGCGATCGAAGATCCTGGTTTTCAGGGTGCTTACTTTGCATTCAAAGCACATGGATTTGGTGTAACTCCTGTGTCTATAAATCATCACGGTATCGATGTAAAAGCATTAGATGCTTCTTCGGCGAAGGCTGTGTATATAACACCTTCGCATCAGTTTCCTACAGGCACGATTATGTCGATTACAAGACGGCTGGCTTTGATTGAATGGGCTGATAAAAAGGATGCATATATTATTGAAGATGATTATAGCAGTTATTTGCGGTACAATGTCAAACCGATTTCTTCTTTGCAGGGCTTGGCACCTGATCGGGTAGTTTATGTGGGAAGTTTTTCAAAGGTTCTTTTGCCTTCACTGCGTGTTGCGTATATGGTACTTCCTAAAAAATTGGCAGAAAAGTTGCAGCAACAGTCAGAATATAATGTGTGTCCTGTTCCTTTTCTCATGCAAAAACCACTGGAAATTTTCTTGAAAGAAGGATATTTTGAAAGTCATGTACGGAAAATGACACAGCATCTTAAGAAAAAACATGATAGACTTGTCGCTGTTCTTCATGAAACATTTGGCGATCGAATTACGATTTCTGGGATGAATGCAGGACTACATATTTTATTGCAAGTTCATTGTGTGCTTTCTTCGGAAGCATTGATTCAACGGGCATGTGAGGCAGGTATTGCCATTTCTGAAAACCATAAATTATGGATTGAATTTACACCGCGTTCTGATCCTTATGTATTGTTAGGATTTGGTGCAATTGCACTCGATGATATTGCCCCAGCGGTTGAGCTTCTTAAAAAAGTTTGGTTTAAATGTAATGCAGTTTAAGTTTATTGTGTAAAGCGGTAGATGAGTTTTCAAGCGGTTTAAAAAAACGACCTTCTTTCTAGCCTATAATTTAGAAAGAAGGTCGTTTTCTATGATGAGAAAATGCTTTTAATCGATATTGTTTTGTATCATTTTCATGCATCGCCATACTCTAATATCTCACATGAGTGGAGGTAGGCTTCTTTTCCAAGCTTTTTATCAATAATATATAATGCTGCATCAATTCCGGCAGAGATTCCGGCAGAGGTTACAATGCTGCCATTATCAATAAAGCGTGCTTTTTTTTGCAGTTGAATCGTAGAATCAACCTCAAGGAGTGCAGCATAAAATTTATGGTGTGTAGTGGCAGGTAATCCTTTTAGTAAGCCTGCCTTAGCTAATAACAATGCACCGTTGCAAACAGAGAAGAGAAGCTCTGTTTTTTTGCTTTGTGCTTGCAGCCACTGAATGATAGCAGCGTTGTCTAATATTTGTGGCGTTTTACCGCCCGGGATGATGATGATATCTGCCTGTGGACAATCGGTAAAGTCGTAGTTTGCTTTAATTGTTAAGTCAAAGGTATGAATGTCTCCTTTGACTTCACTAACAGTGAAAATTTCACAACGAGGTGAATCAGCGTAATTTAAAACCGAAAATGCTTCATATGGACCGACAAAATCCATTGGACATGCATCTTTAAATAATAATATGCCTATTTTAATTGTTGTTGTGTTCATTCGTTATTCCTCCATTGACTAAAATTATCATGTGCACACGTTGTTTTTATTACACCATAGGTATGAACAGAAAAAAAGAGCCAATTCTAAATACGCAATAGATGCCAGATTATTTTTATAAACAAAAGATGAACATAATAAAGTACCTTATAGCGTGTTGATATGCAAGAAAAAGGGAGTTTTATTGGGAATAAAGTAAAATATTGTATCATAATGACGAAAATGGTATGATATAAAATAGTTTACAGTATAGGAGGGCGTTTATATGGATTTAAAAAGAATGATTTCTGCCATGGTGATTGTTTTGGTGATTGGTAGCGCAGGAATTGTCAATGCTTCAGCAACTAAAGCATGGGAAATTCCGTTTTTAGGGACGCTGCAAGTGCCAGAGCAGTTAGAAATTATTGATGGAAAGGATGTAATGTTTGCGTTCGTAAAATATGGTGAGGAAATAGAAAAAAATAAAAACAAAAATAAAATTTTGCGTTCTGAATTTAAGGCAAACCCATACGAAGAGATTGAAAAAGCGTTTGATCAGAATTATATTGGTGTTTATCAATTTGCATTTAAGGATAAAGGAAGTTATAATACCGCATTTGGATTTGCAGGGAAAATTCCTGCACAGTATAATGCGAATGGTATAGATTTTTTTGATGTATTGAAACATACCGATCGGAAAAAACAAGAGGAGATACATACACTTATTCTTAAGACGATGAAAGACATATATGAGAAAGAAACAGGATTGAAAGACACCTTTGATATCGAAATTTTGGATTTTTATCCTTTGAAACAGTTTAAAAATGAAGAGGTTCAAGTCATTAGTGGTGGTGCAAATCTGGTAGTTCGGAATTTTAAGCTGGTACGGCCTTTTGCGGTAAAAGTATATTTAATTCAGAAAAATTCTGAAATATATGTATTTGGTGTTTTAAATTCCGGATATGATCGGAAGTTTTGGGATAAGATGACTGAAAAAATGCTGCGTACTGCTGACTGGACTTCATCTGGAATAAAAATAAAAAACCCGCGTAAGGATTTGTAAT